>JABUTA010000207.1 GCA_021443845.1 Parasporobacterium sp. | reverse complement strand
CTTCGATGCTGCTGGTGTAGCATATCCAACTGATGATACAACTTACGAAGAGTTCATCGACATGATCAAGAAGCTGAAGGCAAGCGGAGTAACTCCAATCGCTATCGGAAGCAAGAACAGTGGATTTGCAATGTGGGAGTTCAACGAATTCCTTTCAAGATATGGCTGGGATGACGTATATGCAGATGTAACTGCTGGCAATGGCAAGTTCAACTGTGACCCTCTCAATGCATGCATGGAAAAGGTAAAGGGCATCGCTGATGCAGGTGCTTTCCCTGAAAATATGGCAACAATCGAGTACTTCGATGCTAAGCAGTTATTCGATTCAGGCAAGGCAGCAATGTTCGGAACAGGACAGTGGGACTGCGCTGAATTCGACGAAAACATCGGCGAGAACATCGGTTTCTGGTGGGGACCTAAGTTCAAGGATTCAACTGCTAACCAGGATGTTACTATGAAGGTTCCATCAGCTCCTATCGTAGTAAGCGCAGCTGTAGCTGACGATTCAGCTAAGGCAGAAGCAGTTACAGAATTCCTGAAGTACTACTACGGTTCAGAAGCAGCAGCAACTTCATATGCAGGCTCAATATTCCCTGCAACAAACTATGAAGGCGTTGCAGCTTCAGATACTCAGTATTCAATGAACGCAATGATCAATGCACTGGCTAACGGTTGGGCAAGCCCAGCAGCAGCTCCTTACCATACACTTGGTTCAGCAACTCAGGCAGCTTTATATGACTCATTATTCGGTGTAATGCAGGGAACATATGATCCAGCAACAGCACTTGATAAGATGGATAATGCTCAGGCAAACCAGTAAATCAATAATCTGAAATACGAAAGGTGCCTTAAATGGCACCTTTCGTGCATTTTAAGCGAGGAGGCCTGTTATGCATTGGCTAAGTAAGACAAGATATAAGATCGGATTTGTTGTTCCGACAATCGCTGTTTATATCGTGTTCATTATGGCCCCGATTGTAATTGCGGTTTGGTACAGCTTCACTAAGTATTCAGGTATAGGAAAACCTGTATTCAGTGGCCTGACCAACTATATAAGGATGTTCAAGGATCCCGTTTTCTGGTCATCCTTCAAGAACACAATGCTCATGTTCATTCTGGCATTTGCATTGCTGCTTACAATTTCATTCCTGTTAGCACTATTATTGAACAGCAAAATTAAAGGCGCAGACCTGTCAAAGGCTTTGGTATTTTCACCTGCAATAATCGCACCTATAATCGTAGGTATCATTTGGGTTTATATTCTCGACCCTAACATCGGCATCATCAACGGTGTGCTCGACGCAATAGGCGCATCTGGACTTAAACAGGAGTGGATCGGGGGAGCGACACTTTCTCCGTTCAGTATTGGCTTTATCTACTTCTGGCAGCAGCTTGGATATCTGACGACTATATTCATAGCGGGGCTTAGAATGATTCCTGAAGACGTTCTCGAGGCAGCTAGAATAGACGGCGCTTCAGGAGCACAGAAGGTTCGTTACGTTACGATTCCTATGATGAAGACGACGATATCATCGGTTGCAATCCTGATTATCACAGGTGTATTCAAAATATTTGAAATCGTTCAGTTTACGACTGGTGGTGGTCCTAATCACTTGTCGGAAACATTGGTTACATATAGTTATACGATGACGTTCTCAAGCGGTGAGTATGGCTATGGTATGTCGCTGGCAACATTTACATTTATTCTGTCATTGATAATTACCGCAATATATTCATTCGTTACGAGAGATAAGGAGGCATAACTATGATAAACAAGAAAAAGAAGACGGCCATGTACATCGGTATGACTCTGATTACCGTGCTGGTGGTATTCCCATTCCTGTGGATGCTTATGCTTTCCTTTAAGACAAATGGCGAAATCATGGGGAACCCGCTGGCTTTGCCTGAGTCACTGAGTTTTGACAACTACACAAACGCTTTGCACACCTTAAACTACCCTAGATTGTACTTCAATACATTCTTCATCTGTGTAATTTCAGTTGTTGTAGAGGTTATCATCACATTCCTCAGTGCCTTTGTTATAGCGAGAATGGAGTTCAGACGCACCAAGGTCAAGAAGCTGCTTTATGCGTTTCTGATTATGGGTCTGTCGGTATCACCGTTCATTCTTCTGTTCCCTGTGTACAGAATAAATGTACTCCTTCATCTTACGGGCAAGCTGGCGCTCATATTCCCGTATATAGCAACATCGATATCATTTAACACGCTGCTTCTCGTAGGATATCTCAAATCACTTCCAAAGGAAATCGACGAGGCCGCTATAATAGACGGTTGTTCTATATGGGACCTGATGATCAGGGTAATACTTCCTATGACGAAGCCGGTTATCGCTACGATCGTAATATTCAACGTTCTCTACATTTGGAATGAATTCCCGTTCGCTTCAGTAATGCTCAGAGACGTATCAGATTATACGCTCTCCATGGGAGCATCATTCTTCAAGGGAACGTACACTGTGGATTACGGCGGAATCGTAGCATCCAGCGTAATGATTATCATACCGGAACTCATATTCTACGGTATATTCCAGAAGAATATCGTAGACGGAATGACTGCAGGCGCAGTTAAGGGCTAATCACAAGTATTGATTCATATTAAGGAGAAAAAAATGAGTAACGTTTCAGGATTATTTCAGGATTTAACTAAAGTTAAAAAGGCCAGAAACGGCAGACTTGCCAGCTGGGACCAGCGCGGCAAGAATCAGGACTATTGGGAAATTCCCGCAGGTGAGACTATCTGCCTCGGTGAGGTAGAGGGCCCGGGCTGCATAAATCATATATGGATGACTTCATCCTGCAGAAGGG
>JABUTA010000206.1 GCA_021443845.1 Parasporobacterium sp. | reverse complement strand
GCAAAGCCCACCATCTGGGCGCAGCAGCCTGCCACAGCAGCTCCTCCTGCCAGACCTGTAAGCCCCAGGGCCGCACAGATAGCAGCTGATGATATGGGCAGGGTCAGGGCTATACCTACAAGCACGCTGACTACTATTCCCATGAGGAAGGGCTGCATCTTTGTTGCGCTGTCTATTATACTTCCGAAGGCATTGGCGGCGGAGCCTATAGGAGGTGCTATAAGCTTTGCCAGAGCCACACCTATAAGTATGGTTACGCCCGGTGTTACCAGAAGATCCACTTTGGTTTCCTTGCTGACTGCCTTGCCGAATTCAGCAGCTATTATAGCTACCACCAGCACAGCCAGCGGACCTCCCGCTCCACCTTCGGCATTGGCTGCATAGCCTACTGCTGCCAGAGAGAACAGAACCATGGGGTCTGCCTTAAGGGCATAACCTATTGCCACAGCCATGGCAGGTCCGGATACAGCCATGGCAAAGGTTCCTATATCCACCAGGAACTCCCAGCCCACCTGCTGCCCAAGGGTTTTAATAATGGTGCCTATGAGAAGCGAACAGAAAAGTCCCTGTGCCATGGCACCCAGTGCATCTATAAAATATCTTTTTCCCGATATTATAATGTTCTTTCTTTTCAGAAATTCTTTGAATTTTTTCAATATTCATCCCTCTCAGTATTCGTAAGGTTAATCAACGCCGATTATATTGAAAACCTTCTGAATCGTCAAAGGCTGTTAATCAATTAACGAACTTGACAGGAAATACTGCTATATGAGGCTCTTCTTCTGCCATCTTCCGCTGTACATACGGATCAGGAATATGATTCCTCTTACACACAGCTCTATACACATGGCCAGCCAGTATCCCTTCAGTCCCATGACCGGAACAATGATCCATGCCAGTACTATTCTTACGCACCACATGCTGGCAAGATTCATAATGCTGGGAACCAGTGTGTCCCCTGCACCCCGGAATACTCCGGCGCAGCATATGGAAGCACCGTACAACGGCTCTGCAAAAAGCTCTGTCCTCAGCACTTCCGTACCCAGCTGTGCAACCTTCGGATCGTTGGTAAGAAGTGAAAATACCGCCGGAGCCAGAAAATACATCAGTACTCCCATCAGTGCCATCATTATGATGCCCAGATACACACTTACCCTGGAAAAGCTTCTGGTAAGGTCCTTCCTTCCCGCGCCTATGGTCTGTCCGATAATGGCAGTCGCCGCATGTCCTATGCCGTATCCCGGCATATAGCACAGGCTTTCTGCAGTTACAGCCAGAGAATTGGCGGCTACTGCCGCCGTACCCAGAGGTGCGACTATTATTGTACCCACAACATATGCGCTGCACATGAATATCTGATCCAGGGACAGGGGAACTGCGATCTTAACCGCAGTCTTTATTATGTTCTTCTGCCATTTCCAGCTGCCTTTGCCCCGGATATTTATCTTTTTATTCCTTATGCATACCGCATAAAGCATTATCAATGATATTACCACTTCAGCAGCAGCTGTCCCCAGGGCTGCGCCTGTTACCCCCAGTCCGGCTCCGGGAATGGTCATGGCCTTTCCGAATATCTGTACTTCCCTGGTGGGGAATATGAGTACCATATTAAATATCACGTCAAGAAGACACACTGCAGCCGACAGTATGCTGGGGGTTTTCATATCTCCGCTGCACTGCATCATGGCTCCTGAAAGCTGTCTCATAAGCGAAAATGGAATCGATGCACTGAATATAAGGAAATATGTTCCTGCATCCCCTGCGATATCGACTCCTCCTCCCAGCCAGTACGGCAGGGACCGGCTGATGGAAATTCCCAGGGCACATATCAAAAGACCCATGCACAGAAGCACCGTAAGGGCCTGTCTCAGAACATCTGACGCAGCCTTGTTCTTGCCTGCACCTATAAGCTGGGCCACCTGCACCGAAAAGCCGGTGGAGAGTCCTATACATACTCCTCCCACCAGCCATGTCGACGAAGTGACCAGACCTATCGCGCCTGTGGCATTTGCTCCAAGGCTTCCCACCATTCCGGCATCAATATACTGCATGGCGATGCTTGTCAGCTCAGCAAGGATAGCCGGAACTGACATATTCAGCACCATTCTTATCTGATCAGCTCTGCTGTTATCTGTGTTTTTCAGAACATTTTCAAGAGTCAGCTTCATTGTTCTCAGACTTTTCTGAAGTAATATCCATTCCGAAATATTTTTCGGATATTTCACTGAGCCGGCCTTCTTCTTTCAGTTCCTTAAGGGCCTGATTTATCGCATCTCTTAATGAAGCAGAGTCATCTCCGTAAGGCATTATCATGCCTACTTTTTCCACCTCATCGTCATAAGCGGCAATCCTTATATCTGCATCCGGTTTTTCCTTCATAAAATCATTTATGGATACCTCTGCATTAAGTGTGGCATCAACTCTGCCTGAAAGAAGTTCTTCTATGGTTCCGTCAAGGCTTTCCACATCTTTCACCGTTGCTCCGTATTTTTCCGCAGTAAACTGATATGTACTGTTTGCAGAATTGCAGGTGGTCTTTCCCTTCAGGTCCTCCATGGAGTTAATGTCCCGGTTGTCCCCTCTTACCACAAGAACTGTTCTGTTGAATGCATAAAAATCGCTGAAATTATATGCCTGTGCCCTCTCCTCAGTAAAGCCTACGCCATTTGCCATCAGGTCGTAACGTCCTGCCTGGACCCCTGCCAGCAGTCCGTCCCAGGACCCCAGAACATATTCAGGTGTTACTCCGAGTTTTTCTGCCACAGCTGTGGATACTTCCACCTCAAATCCCACAAGGTTTCCCTCCTCGTCTTCGTAGGTCCAGGGTGCCCAGTTG
>JABUTA010000205.1 GCA_021443845.1 Parasporobacterium sp. | reverse complement strand
TAAAAATATATTAAAAATCGATCTGCAATTTATTGATTGTATCTTATTTAAAAGTCAAGTTCAATACAAATATGACTCCGGGACAGGTCAGTAAACGACCTGTCCCGGCATATTATTATTTTCTCTGTTATTCTTCCCGATCTGCCACACTGTTAATTGTTTGTGTAATCATCAAATTCAAGATTGTTTTCGTCAATTTCGAAGGCAGGGTCAATAACATTTGCCGCTTCTTCTGCTCTTTCTTCTTCAAGAGCACGTCTTGCTTCTTCTTCTGCTCTTCTCTTCTCTTCAAGAGCTGCATCAGTGTTGAGCTTGACATTTCTGTAGCGTTTCATACCGGTACCTGCAGGTATGAGCTTACCTATAATGACATTCTCCTTAAGACCGATAAGCGGGTCAACCTTTCCGTTGATTGCTGCTTCCGTGAGAACCTTTGTAGTCTCCTGGAATGATGCAGCTGACAGGAATGAGTTTGTTGCCAGAGAAGCCTTAGTGATACCGAGGATTATCTGTTTGCCAACTGCCGGTTCCCTGCCTTCAGCCATAAGCTGTTTGTTAACCTTATTGAATTCGGTTACATCAACTGTGGTTCCCGGAAGGAATGAAGAATCACCCACTTCGTCGATTCTTATTTTCTTAAGCATCTGACGTACTATAACTTCGATGTGCTTATCATTGATTTCAACACCCTGCAGACGATATACACGCTGTACTTCGTTCATGATGTAATCCTGAACTGCCTTAACATCCAGAATACGAAGGATGTCATGAGGATTGATAGGACCGTCTGTAAGTCTTTCGCAGGCTTTAACGTGTACTACTTCACCCTCCTGTATCTTGGTTGTTGTGCCGTAAGGAATGAGATATGCTTTTTCTCTTCCTTCTGCATCACTGACCACGATTTCCTTCTTATTCTTGTTCATGCGCAGCTCGGCATTACCCTCAAAGTCAGAAACGATGGCAACGCCCTTAGGTTTACGGGCTTCAAAAAGTTCCTCAACTCTGGGAAGACCCTGGGTGATATCGTCACCGGCAACACCGCCTGTGTGGAATGTTCTCATGGTAAGCTGTGTACCCGGTTCACCGATTGACTGTGCTGCGATGATGCCGACTGTTTCACCCACCTGAACTGCCTGTCCTGTAGCCATATTTGCACCGTAGCACTTAGAACAGATACCTATTTCGCTGCGGCAGGTCAGGGCTGTACGGATCTTAACCTTTGTAACACCTGTAGCAACAACTCTTTCTGCCCTGGAAGGTGTTATCATCTGGTTCTTCTTAACGATGATGTTGCCATCTTCATCAGAAATATCTTCAACGGCATATCTGCCTGTAATTCTTTCTTTAAGAGATTCAACCTCTTCTTTTCCGTACATGAAGCGTTCTACTTCCATGAACGGGATATCATCCGGCTCATCCTCGCAGCAGTCAAGCTGATTGATGATAAGCTCCTGGGATACGTCTACAAGACGACGGGTCAGATATCCTGAGTCGGCTGTACGGAGAGCCGTATCAGAAAGACCCTTACGCGCACCATGAGCTGAAATAAAGTATTCCAGAACGTCAAGACCTTCACGGAAGTTGGACTTGATAGGAAGTTCGATGGTACGTCCTGTTGTATCAGCCATAAGACCACGCATACCGGCTAACTGTTTGATCTGCTGCTCGCTGCCTCGGGCTCCGGAATCCGCCATCATATAGATGTTGTTGTACTTGTCCATGCCGCTCATGAGCTCTTCGGTAACTTCCTTATCGGCTTTCTCCCATACCTTTACTACAGAAGAATAACGTTCTTCTTCTGTAAGCATACCCATACGGAAGTCTTCCTGGATCATCTCGACGGTTTCCTCTGCCTGAGCAATGATTTCTTTCTTGCTTGCAGGTACTGTCATATCGGCAATAGATACAGTGAATGCGGCCCTTGTAGCGTATTTGTAACCTGTTGCCTTAATGTCGTCAAGTACCTCAGCCGTAACTGTTGCACCATGGACATTGATAACCTTCTCAAGAATCTTCTTAAGAGTTTTCTTCTTTACAAGTTCATCGATTTCAAGCTTCAGGTAGTCTTCTCTGGTTTCTCTCTTAACAAAGCCAAGATCCTGAGGAATGATTTCGTTGAAAAGAAGACGTCCGAGGGATGTATCAATGATACCGGTAATACTTTCCCCATCCGGAAGCTTTCTTGTAATACGTACTCTGATCTTGCTCTGAAGAGTTATCTGCTTATTCTCATAGGCAAGAATAGCCTCGTTCATGCTCTTGAATGCTCTTCCTTCACCCGGCTCACCGTCACGCTGCTGTGTGAGATAATAGATACCGAGTACCATATCCTGGGAAGGTACGGCAACAGGAGCACCGTCTGAAGGTTTCAACAGGTTGTTTGGTGACAGCATGAGGAAACGGCATTCAGCCTGGGCTTCTGATGACAGAGGCAGATGTGCAGCCATCTGGTCACCGTCGAAGTCCGCATTATATGCTGTACAAACCAGAGGATGAAGTCTGATGGCACGTCCTTCAACAAGCTTCGGTTCAAATGCCTGAATACCGAGTCTGTGAAGGGTAGGTGCACGGTTCAGCATTACAGGATGCTCTCTGATAACCTCTTCAAGCACATCCCAAACCTCCGGCTGAAGCTTTTCAACCATCTTCTTGGCCTGTTTGATATTGTTTGCCTTTTCATAATCGCAGAGCTTCTTCATAACGAAAGGCTTGAAAAGTTCAACTGCCATTTCCTTAGGAAGACCACACTGATATATCTTAAGTTCAGGACCTACAACGATAACAGAACGTCCTGAATAGTCAACACGCTTACCTAACAGGTTCTGACGGAAACGTCCCTGCTTACCCTTCAGGCTG
>JABUTA010000204.1 GCA_021443845.1 Parasporobacterium sp. | reverse complement strand
CCTATACATGAAAGGGTAGTAAGAGCATTTTCAAATTCAGATATTGAATTGCCCCCCAGGAAGATTACGGTAAACCTTTCACCGGCAGGACTCAGAAAGCAGGGCTCCGGATTTGACCTGCCCATTGCCGTTGCCATTCTTACGGCCATGGGGGTTATCAATGCAGATAAGGCGGAAGGAAGGCTGTTTGTGGGGGAACTGAGCCTGGACGGCAGGATAAACCGGGTCAGGGGAATACTTCCCATTGCCATAATGGGAAGGGAACAGGGTATTAAAAGTGTGGTGGTTCCGAAGGAAAATGCATATGAAGGTGCTGTTATAGAGGATGTGACCATATCCGGAGTATCTACCCTCAGGGAGCTTATAGAGTGCCTTAATGAAGACAGGCTCCCTGAAACACCCCATGTAAGCCTTAATGAAGAACTTGAAAAGGCATATACATCGGACCTTATTGATTTTGCGGATATAAACGGGCAGGAAAAGGCCAGAAGGGCAACCGAGGTGGCAGTGGCAGGCTTTCATAACCTGCTTTACATAGGTCCCCCCGGGTCAGGCAAGAGCATGATGGCCAGGAGAATCCCTACGATACTCAGCAGACTCACCAGAGACGAATGTCTGGAAATATCCAAGATATACAGCGTTACGGGCATGCTTCCGGAAAATTCCCTTATGCTTAACAGACCCTTCAGGGATCCTCATCACAGCATCACAGGTCCCGCTCTCATAGGAGGTCAGGGAAACCCGAAGCCCGGAGAAATAACTCTCGCCCACAAGGGAGTACTCTTTCTGGACGAGGCTGCAGAATTCAGAAAAGACGTAATAGAAATGCTGCGGCAGCCCATTGAGGATAAGAAAGTTGTTATATCCAGAATGAGGGGAAATGTTGTGTTTCCATCGGACTTCATGCTGGTAATGGCCATGAATCCCTGCAGATGCGGATATTATCCCGACAGGCAGCACTGCAGATGCTCACTGACAGATGTGGACAGGTATTTCGGCAGGATAAGGGGCCCGGTTCTTGACAGGGTGGATATATGTGTAGGTACATCAAAGCTGCAGATAAATGAGCTTAACAGTGATCCGGACAGCAATATGAGTTCGTCGGCAATGAGGGAACGCATAACAGCTGCCCAGAACATACAGCGGGAAAGATTCAGAAACGACAATATTCTTTTCAATTCCCAGATGGGCGGAAAGGAAACAGAAAAGTACTGCATTATGGCACCGGATGTTCGGAACATCCTGGATACAGCCTACAGAAAATATAACATGTCAGCCAGAGGCTATTACAGGATACTTAAGGTTGCCAGGACCATTGCAGACCTGGAAGAATGCAGAAATATTGAAAAGAGACATGTTATGGAGGCCGTAGGATACAGGATTACCTACGGGGAATGAAAGGGAGGAATGTAAATAATGTCACATGAAGAATACTGGTTCTGGTTATGCAATATAAAACATCTGTACAGGGATAATATAAACAGGCTGCTGGGGTATTTCGGAGCACCTGAAGAAATATACAGGGCTAAAGAAGAACAGCTGACAGCATCTGGGACTGTTGACAGTAAAACAGCCCGGGAAATAGTAACCTCCAGGAATGCATTCAGAAGCGCTTATAAGCTTGATAAGCTGAAAAATGACGGTATCAGGTTCATTCATTACGGAGGTCCTGATTATCCGGAGGCTTTTGCCGTGCTGCCGGATTGTCCTTATTCACTGTATGTAAAGGGGAATATGCCGGATCCGGAGTATCCCTCAGTGGGAATAGTGGGCTCCAGGCAGTGCTCCGGCTATGGCAAGGAGATGACACTTAAGTATGCTCAGACTCTTGCGGCAAATGGCGTGCAGATAATCAGCGGAATGGCGGCAGGAGTGGATTCCTTTGCGGCACGGGGTGCTATCGAAGCGGGAGGCAGGACATTTGCAGTATTGGGCAGCGGTCTGGATGTAATATATCCTGCCCAGAATATAGAACTTTATTATCAGATAATCCTTAACGGAGGGGGTGTGATTTCCGAATATCCCATGGGCACTGCACCTGCAGGATGGCAGTTTCCCCACAGAAACCGTCTTATAAGTGCATTGTCAGACAAGCTTATCATCATTGAAGCCGGGAAAAACAGCGGAACCTTATCCACGGCTTCTCATGCGCTGAATCAGGGAAAGGATGTATTTGCTCTTCCGGGAAGAGTGACGGACCCCTTAAGTGAGGGCTGCAATAAAATGATCGCAGACGGAGCCGGAGTACTGCTGAGCCCTGAATATTTCCTGGATGACCTGTACGGTGCAGACAGAAGAACATGGTCAGAGGTGAAGCCCTCCGGCCGCAGCATGCCCTGTGAAAATGGACTCCAGAGCATAGTGCTGAAGGCCCTGAGTTATGAGCCGGCAACAGTGGACAGCATAGCATCTGCAGTCAAAATGCATGTAACTCAGGTAGCTGAAATACTGACGGAAATGGAATTATCAGGCCTGTGCATACAGGTTTCAAAGGACTGTTATGCCCTGGAATGAGTATTTTTGGTCATCAATTCCCTTGACAGATTGTATGAATAAATGATAATAAGTAATACTCGGAGGTGGATTATGGCAAAAAACCTGGTAATAGTAGAGTCGCCTGCAAAGGTAAAGACTGTTAAAAAGTATCTTGGAAGCAGCTACGAGGTGGTAGCGTCAAAGGGGCATGTCCGGGATCTTCCTAAAAGCTCAATGGGAATAGATGTTGATAATGACTTTGAACCCCGTTATATAACCATCAGGGGAAAGGGAGATATGCTTGCGGAACTCCGTAAGCTTTCCAAAGATGCGGATAAAGTATTCCTGGCTACTGACCCTGACCGTGAGGGTGAAGCCATAAGCTGGCATCTT
>JABUTA010000203.1 GCA_021443845.1 Parasporobacterium sp. | reverse complement strand
AAACTTTGTTGCAGTAGGTCTTGTAGTCGGTCTTACCGGCATAGTAAGTACACAGTCAGTAATGAAGGTAATAGACAAAAAATACGCAGGAACAAAGTTTTATGAATCCAATGTTAAAGCTTTCAATCTGGGGTTAGAAGCTTCAAACATACAGTAAGAAACAAGGTGTAGTTATTTTATCAAGGAGGTTAAAAATGAAATCATTTTCTAAACTTATCACATTAATCATCGCAGCGGTCATGGCTATGTCTATCACTGTTTTTGCAGCAGACTCATACTTTATCGATATGCCAACAACAGGCTCAGGTAATGCATATGTAGAAAACCTGACCAAGATTTTTGAAGGAATAAAGGAAAAGACAGAAGGACGTTGGGATTACGCAATCTATGATGGTGCACAGCTCGGAACAGAAGCAGAGACCTTTGATGCTACGATCTTTGGTACATATCCGTTCTCACGTACAGGAACCGCAGTTCAGATGAACACGGTTAAAGACCTTAATTTCTTTAACACTCCATTCCTGTTTGACAATCTTGACCAGGCAGTTGCGTCTATACCGGGGTTGGAAGAGGCTTTACAGCCGAGCTACGAAGCAGCAGGCCTTCACCTGATTGCATTAGAAACCAACGGATTCCGTCAGCTTTCTTCTAATAGAGAAATCAAAAACCTGGAAGATATGAAAGG
The DNA here is from genome assembly GCA_021443845.1 of Parasporobacterium sp. Classification (GTDB taxonomy): domain Bacteria; phylum Bacillota; class Clostridia; order Lachnospirales; family Lachnospiraceae; genus RGIG5612. The sequence goes on along the minus strand of JABUTA010000203.1, from coordinate 2,190 downwards.
CCTTAAGATAAGAACAATGGAAGCTCCTATCCAGATTGCAATCTGGGAAGCTCTGGGAACAGCTCCTACTCCTGTATCATTCTCTGAATTATATCTTGCACTTCAGCAGGGAACAGTTGATGCACAGGAAAATCCTCTGGATACAATCGGTAATGTTCATCTTTACGAACAGCAGAAATACATATACCTTACAAACCATATGCTTCAGTTCAATGCGTTTGTTGTAAATAAGGATTTCTGGGATGGCCTTTCAGCAGAAGATCAGAAGATTATATCTGACGTGGCACACGAGGTATGTGCAGCAGAGCATGCTGCTCTTCCTGAAGCAGACGCAGCATGGGTAAAGGTATTCGAAGATGCAGGTGTTACAGTTGAAACCCCTTCAGCAGAATTTATTGAATCATGCCGTAATGCAACTGCCGGAATAAGGGATATGGTTAAAGAGTCCATGGGTGATCCGGCTGTATTCGATACAATGATTGGTGCTATCAGCAAATAATAATTACCCCTGATTACTTGTTGTTTGTTTTCCTGCCGGTTTATAAGCCGGCAGGAAAAAGTTTAAACCTTGGTAAGGAGGCTTTTATGGTCATTATCAGATGGTTGGATGAACATCTTGAGGAAGTGGTGATGGGTGTGCTTCTCGTAGCCATGGCCATTCTCATGTTTGTTCAGGTTATCATGCGATATATTTTTGCACATGCATTTCCATGGGCAGAGGAACTCTGCAGATATATGTTTATATGGTTCTCATGTATGGGTTTTGCTTTCGGTGTTAAAAGGCATTGTGACCTCCGAGTGGATGGAATTTACAATGCAGCTCCCAAGGCACTCAAAATTGTAATGGATGTTATTGTAACACTGTGTATGATCACATTTGCTGCAGTTGTAGCTTATGGCGGAATCAGTGTTGTTGATTCATATTTCAAGAAGGGTACATTAACCTCATCGCTTCAGATTCCGACAGGTATTGTGTATCTTTCACTAATGGTAGGTTTATTGTTAATGCTTCTCAGGATCATTCAGAGACTGGTGAAGAAACAGAGATTATAAAGAGGGGAGGGTTAATATGAACACAGGATTATTTGTAATATTACTATTTGTACTTTTCTTTCTCCTCCTTTTTGCGAGCACGCCTATAGGCGTTTCATTAGGTATCACATGTCTTGTAGCGATACTGTTCTTCCCGAATAAGCCATTCAGTCCGGCATTCTTTTACCAGAGCATGGTTGCGGGGTTTGATACATTTACGCTTCTTGCCATTCCGCTATTCGTCTTGTCGGGAATAATCATGGCCCGGGGCGGAATATCAAAAAGACTGTTTAATTTCTTTGGATTCTTTCTCGGAGGAATACCTGGCGGTCTTCCCATGTGTGTGGTTGTCACATGTTTATTCTACGGAGCCATATCCGGATCTGCTCCGGCTACAACAGCAGCAGTTGGCGCAATGGCAATTCCGATTCTTCTTGAAGCAGGTTACGACAAAAAATTTACAGTAGCGCTTGTCGCTATTGCCGGTGGGCTTGGAGTAATCATCCCGCCAAGTGTGCCGTTTATTCTGTACAGCCAGTCCGCTAATGTTTCTACAGGAGACATGTTCCTGGCAGGTATTATTCCGGGGTTGCTGATTGCTTTGGGTCTTTGTGCATACTGTTTTGTATACTGTAAAATTGAAGCAAAGAAAAACGGTGTGGGAAGCTCATTTACTGCATTTTACAGAGAAATGCATAAAAATGGATTCTGGAAAGGTCTATGGGACGTATTTAAAAAAGGATTTTTTGCACTTTTATGTCCTGTAATTATTCTTGGAGGAATCTATGGCGGAATTATGACTCCGACAGAAGCCGCAGCAATATCCGTAATATATGCAGCAATAGTAAGTGCATTTATTTACAAAACACTCGATCTTAAAGGAATGATAGACTGTGTCAAGGAGTCTATAGGTTCTATAGCGCCGGCGATGCTTGTCCTGGGATGTGCTTCAATATTTGCAAGAGTACTTGCCATGACACAGGTTCCGAAGCTTCTTACGGATCTTGTTCTGGGATTCACAGACAGCAGGTTTGTGGTTCTCCTTATTATCAATGTCATCCTGCTTATAGCCGGTATGTTTATTGATTCCATTGCGGCAATATTGATATTTACACCAATATTGCTTCCTCTGGCTCAGGCAGTAGGTGTAGATGGTAT
>JABUTA010000202.1:1612-4507 GCA_021443845.1 Parasporobacterium sp. | reverse complement strand
AATATTATATTAAAGGCACTATTGCCTTAAAAACAAATATAATGGAAAAATAATATGCTTTTTCGAATAATATACTAAATATATTCACACTTCTAGCAAAATATAACGAAAAATAGTATTAAATTTCAAACAGATAACATCCTGTATATGCTATTTTACCGGGGCCGTAATTATAGGCCACACCGTTTCCGGAACATACATCAGATACGAACAGTCCGAAGGCTTCCATAGACGAAACTGCCCTGTCAGGAAATCTGCAGGGTGCATCGGGATAGGTGCAGCTGCTGCAGATGGTACAGGCTCCTGAACCCAGCGGAAGAAGTTTTTCTGTAAGTTTTCTGAGAACTTCCGTTCCCTTCTCAAAACGTCTGTTATGCTGTTCCTGAACCTCCATAATACCTTCCCAGTCCAGGCTGTCCTCGATATCTCCTACTGTCTGAACAAGTATACCCAGGGAATAGTGCTTTATTTTTCCGGAACATTCCTCAATGCTGCCGCATCCCGGAGGACAGGACCATCTGGTGCTGTATGCTCCACAGGTATTTACTGCGCACATATCTCTTACTTCCGGAAGTACCTTAAGTGTATTGATATCCAGCTCCTTGACCGTGCTGAATCCGCATTCGGCCAGTCTTTCAATTATAAATGCTGTTTCCATAATATCTATCTGAATTCCTTTTTCCGACGAAAATATACATGTCGATGATCGGTTAAATTCCAGCCTGTTCCGTTACTGCAAAAGTGTTTCCGGATAAACTGCATCATATGATCATTCAAACATAAGATGATCTACAAATGTATCCTGAAAATCAGGTGAAGCTGCCAGTTCCAGAAATTCAGCCATATCCCTGATTTTCTGTGCTCTTTGGAATTCGTCATGATTCAGTGTGGCTATGACTGCTCCTTCACCGGCAGCATTGCCTATAAGTTCTATCCTGTCTTCCAGTTCTTCAGGAATAAGTCCTATAACGCATGCTGAATGGGGAGACATATAATTACCAAAAGCTCCTGCGATCAATACTTTCTTAATATCGGATATTTCAATTCCAAGCTCCCCTGCCAGAAGTTCTATACCTGCAGCCATGGCACCCTTTGCCAGCTGTACTTCACGGATATCCTTCTGTGAAAGATATATATCACCGGTAAGTTTTATTGCCGACATTCCTGAACCTTCAATATTAAAAGCAAGTTCATGATCGTCGTCTATTTTTCCTGTTTCATCAATGATTTCCTCAGTTAATGCACATGCAGTAATATCCATTAGCCCGCTTCCGCATATTCCTTTAACATCACCATCTCCGATGATATGAAATACCAGCTTCCCGTCCTCGACCTTTGCATGATCAATGGCACCGTTCATGGCACGCATTCCGCAGTCAAGCTTTGAACCTTCAAAGGCGGGACCGGCAGCAGTAGAACATGCTATCATCCTGTCCTTTGTGCCCATTACCATTTCACCGTTGGTGCCTATGTCTATCATCAGAGTCATTTCTTCCACTTTGTCAAACTCTGTGGCAAGCAGGCAGCCTACAGTATCTGCACCGACAAAACCCGCAATATTAGGAAGAATCTGCAGAATTGCATCAGGTGCCGCGGTAAGGCCTGAATCCTGTGCCTTCATAACTATCTCATCAGTAACCGATGCCCTGTAGGGAACAACCGTAAGTGATTTCGGGACAATATTAAGGAACAGATGATGCATGCAGGTATTTCCTGCAACAGTGATAAGATGTACATCCTCTGTGTTTATTCCTGCCTGACTGCATACACTCTCCAGCAGGTCGTTCATTGCATTGCGTATAACATTTGAAAGAGCTTCCACACCATTTTCGATGGCATACTCACATCTGGAAATTACGTCACCTCCAAACTGAACCTGAGGATTACGCATACCTGAAGTAGCAATACGTTCACCGGTACTCAGATTGAGAAGATAACATACTACAGTAGTTGTTCCTACGTCATACGCAGCACCATATCCTTCTTTTACTGCAGGATTAAGTACGACCTTACGTCCGGTTCCTGTTTCAAGAATTCTGTGGGCATCAGCAGTCCTTACCTGTATAGTCAGATCCTCATGGATCTTATAAGTACAGGATAAAACAGTAGTCATGCTTCCATCAGAACCTATTATATCTGCCTTGCATTTTCCGCACTTTCCCAATCCCCCGCAGGGAGCATCAGGATTGATACCGGCCTTTATCTGAGCAGCCAGAAGATCTGTTCCTTCCTCAACTTCTACAGTTACTTCATGAGGTAAAATTTTAACTTTGCACATCAGTCATTATCTCCCTTTTATCATAGGTGAATTAATATATCATATTACAGCCTGAGTGCTAAACATGAAAAAACAGGATATTCATATCAGGCAGTAATAAACACTTTATACCGAAAATGATTATACTATAAAATAATACAAATACATCGGTATTATTTTTCAATTTATGGTAATTTTTTTCAAAGCAATAACAAAAACCTCTGCCCTTCAGATATGATATCTTCTGAGCAGAGGTAATACCGGTCAATCAATATTGATCAGAATAAATTCTGTATTTCAGGATCAGAATGCTTTTCCGTCGCAGCCTAATACATTAACGAGCTTATGAGCTACCATTTCCTTGATTGCAGCACGAGCCGGTTTGAGATATTCTCTTGGGTCGAACTTGTCAGGATGCTGAGCAAAGAACTCACGGATAGTAGCTGTCATGGCAAGTCTTAAGTCAGAGTCGATGTTGATCTTACATACTGACATAGAAGCAGCCTTTCTCAGCTGGTCTTCAGGAACGCCGATAGCACCCGGCATGTTTCCGCCGAATTCATTGATCTTAGCAACAAATTCCTGAGGAACTGATGAAGATCCATGAAGAACGATCGGGAATCCCGGAAGTCTCTTTG
>JABUTA010000202.1:0-1543 GCA_021443845.1 Parasporobacterium sp. | reverse complement strand
TTGAATTTGTATGCACCATGGCTTGTTCCGATAGCGATAGCCAGAGAATCGCAGCCGGTCTTTGAAACGAATTCTTCAACTTCTTCAGGACGTGTATATGAAGAATCTTCTGCACTTACCTGTACTTCATCTTCGATACCTGCCAGTGTTCCCAGCTCTGCTTCTACTACTACGCCATGATCATGAGCATATTCAACAACTTTCTTTGTGATTTCGATGTTTTCTGCAAATGGCTTTGAAGAAGCATCGATCATTACTGATGTGAATCCGCCGTCGATGCAGCTCTTGCATGTCTCAAAGCTGTCGCCGTGATCTAAGTGAAGACAGATTGGAAGCTGTGTTTCGATAACTGCTGCTTCAACAAGCTTCATAAGGTATGTGTGGTTTGCATATGCACGTGCTCCCTTGGAAACCTGAAGAATAAGAGGTGCGCTCAGATCCTTAGCTGCTTCAGTAATACCCTGAACGATTTCCATATTGTTTACGTTGAAAGCACCGATAGCGTAGCCGCCGTCATAAGCCTTCTTGAACATTTCAGTACTTGTTACTAATGGCATAATAAATCCCTCCTGATTTATGTTTATGTAGTCCTGATTTGCAGAATTTCATGTCCTTAAGCACTGCTAAGGATAAGCAATTTGCACAAAACAGAATACTTCTTTATCGTTATAATGATAGCACACGGGTTAAAAAAATCAAGAAACACCGTAAGTTTTCTCACTTATGCCCAAAAAGATTGTGATATTATTCACATGGATTGGAATGTTTTCAGATAGCTTTGCATTTCTTCTTTACATTCTCATATGTATCAATAATTTCCTTATCCGGCTTTTCTGTAGCCAGGGATACTATTATGATAAAGATAAGTGCTACGATAAATGCCGGAAGAAGTTCATATATATTCCATGCGCCCCCGATAGGACGTACCATATACTTCCATACAAATATAACTACGGCACCTGAAAGCATGCCTGCCAGTGCACCCCATTTGTTGCACCTCTTCCAGAATAATGAGCAAAGCATAACAGGAGCAAATGTCGCACCGAAGCCTGCCCAGGCAAATGAAACTATGGTAAATACCGAACTGTCAGGGTCCCGGGCAAATATAACAGCAATTATCGCAATAACGATAACTGAAATCCTTGCAACCCACATGGTGCCCTTCTTTGAAAGGTTCAGCTTGAATACGCCATTGAGAATATCCTCTGATACGCTTGAGGATGCTGCCAGCAGCTGAGAGTCGGCAGTAGACATTGTACACGCCAGAATTCCGGAAAGTACCAGACCGGCAATTATTACGGCTATAACGCCTTTGTTTGCCAAGACATCAGCAATTTTTATAACTACTGCCTCTGCAGCAGAAGTGGTGCCGAAGGTTTCGATTCCACCCGCCCTAGATACGGCATAACCTATTATACCAATAAGAATAGCAATACCCATGGAGATTACTACCCATATAGTTGCAATCCGGCGTGATGTTCTGATCTGCTTCGGATGCTCAGCACCCATGAATCTCAGCAGGATGTGAGGCATACCGAAATAT
>JABUTA010000201.1 GCA_021443845.1 Parasporobacterium sp. | reverse complement strand
TTTGACAAGAGATCCTCGTATGAAAGAAAGAAAGAAATACGGTCTCAAAGGCGCAAGAAGAGCACCACAGTTCTCAAAGAGATAATTACAGATCATATGTTTTTGGAAGAACTTTCCGGGAAACCGGGAAGTTCTTTTTTTCTTGCCCGAAACAGTGAATGCTGCCCGGGAAAGAAAACATACGATTGACTTTAGCATGGTAGAGTGGTAGCATAGTGTCAGACCAAAAACACATTATTGTATGAAAGGATAATGAATATGAAATTTAAGAAATTACTGGCTGTTACTTTAAGTGCGGTTATGGTTATGCTCATGACATCGGCTGTGTTCACATCTGCCGAAGATGCTGCTGAATCTGACATGGCAGCTATCCAGGCTAAGGGAGTTCTCGTAGTCGGAGTTACTGATTTTGCTCCGATGGATTACAGAGATGAAAACGGCGAATGGATAGGATTTGATGCAGATCTTGCAGCTATATTTGCCGAAGAACTCGGTGTAACAGTTGAATTCCAGGAAATCGACTGGGATAACAAGATACTCGAACTTAATGCCGGCACAGTTGACTGTATCTGGAATGGTATGACACTTACCCCGGAAGTTGCTGATGCTATGGAGTGTACAGTTACTTATGCACTTAATGCACAGGTTGTTGTAATGGCTGCTGACAAGCTGGAACAGTATCCAGATGCTGAAAGCATGAAGGATCTTTTTGTGGCAGTTGAGGCAGGCTCTGCAGGTGAATCTGTAGCAGCAGAAGCAGGGCTCAATGTAAATTCTGTTCAGAATCAGGCTGCAGCTCTTATGGAAGTAGCAGCAGGAACATCCGATGCATGTGTTATCGATAAGACTATGGCTGATGCTATGACAGGTGAAGGAACAAGCTATGAAGGACTGGGATATTCTGTAGCCCTTTCAAGTGAAGATTATGTTGTAGGCTTCAGAAAAGGTTCTGACTGTGTTGAAATGCTTAACCATCTGTTTGAAGGCCTGAATAAGGCAGGAAAGCTTGAAGAACTTTCTGCAAAGTACGACAATGCTGTATCTATAGCTGAATTCGCTGCTGAAGGCGAATCTCCTGCAGGCGAATCACCTGAAGGAGAATCAGCTGAAGGAGATTCTCCGGAAGGAGCTTCTGACGATTCTGAAAATCCGGAAAACAAGCCGGAAGGCGAAATGCCTCCTTTAGGCCCTGATGGTGTTCCTCTTAAGCCGGGTGAATGATGCTGGTTGTTTTTAACAGTTAATAACGCGGGATTATGCAAGTGACTATGCAGAGCGTAGTCACTTGCTTGTATCGTAAGATATAACGGAGAATAGTTTTAAATGTTTGGTTCGGTAATCAGTGCTTTAAGTACAGGATTTTTAACAACACTTGAAATATTTGCGCTTACTCTTGTAGGTGGTATACCCCTGGGCCTGCTGGTATGCCTGGGAGCAATGAGCAGGATTAAACCTCTGAGAGCGGTTATCAAGTTTATTGTATGGATAATAAGGGGAACGCCTCTTATGCTCCAGCTTCTTATCATATACTACGGTCCGGGTCTTATCCTGGGCAGCAACTGGTGGGGCAGCGGTGAAAGAGGCAGATTTATTGCAACTATTGTTGCATTTATAGTCAATTATTCCTGCTATTTTTCGGAAATTTTCCGTGGAGGTATTCAGGCTATCCCTGTGGGGCAGAATGAAGCCGGTATGGTGCTGGGCATGACAAAATCCCAGATATTCTTCAAAGTTACCCTCCTTCAGGTTATAAAGAGGATTGTTCCTCCAATGTCAAATGAGATCATTACCCTGGTTAAGGACACATCTCTTTCCAGAATCATTGCCTTGCAGGAAGTTATCTGGGCAGGACAGTCCTTTATGAAGAGCGCAGGCATCATTTGGCCTCTTTTCTTTACCGGTGTGTATTATCTGGTGTTCAGCGGAATATTAACTGTTATTTTCAACAAACTTGAAAATAAACTTGAATTTTTCAAGGTTTGATCTTCAGGAGTTATTATGTCATTATTAGAAGTGAGAAATCTCAAAAAAAGTTACGGCAGATCCACAGTGCTTAAAGGAGTAGATTTTACTCTTGAAAAGGGGCAGACACTATCAGTTATCGGACCTTCGGGGGGAGGAAAGACGACTCTGCTGAGATGTATGAATTTCCTCGCATTGCCTGATGAAGCACAGATGATGGTAAACGGTAAGGTGATTTTTGATTCTGCATCCGGGATAGGCATGTCTGAAAAAGAAATCAGGACCAACAGGCTTCATTTTGGCCTGGTATTTCAGGATTTTAATCTTTTTCCCCAGTACACAGCCCTTGGGAATGTCTCACTGGCACAGAAGCTTCATGCTCAGCAGCTTCCGGAATATAAGTCAGATAAGAAACAGATCCTTGCAGATATTGAGAAAAATTCTCTGGATATACTGGACAGGGTAGGGCTGGCTGATAAAAAGGACCTCTATCCTCATCAGCTGTCAGGAGGACAGAAACAGAGAGTGGCTATTGCCCGGGCAATGGCACTTACTCCGGAAATACTGTTCTTTGATGAGCCTACAAGTGCCCTTGATCCGGAGCTTACGGGTGAGGTGCTTAAGGTTATTAAGGATCTGGCAGAACAGAAGATGACTATGATCATCGTTACCCATGAAATGGGATTTGCGAAAAATGTTTCGGATCAGATAATTTTCATGGACAAGGGGTCAATAGCGGAATGCGGTACCCCGGACAAAGTATTCAATCATCCGGATAATCCCAGAACAATAGAATTCCTCGGGCATTATTCCGGACAGGAATAAAAAAATCTTGACATTACCTGTGTGAAGTAGTAGTATATGTAATGTTGCGAGAGCAAGTAATGCGATAGTGGCGTAGTTGGTAACGCGCGACCTTGCCAAGGTCGAGACCGCGGGTTCG
>JABUTA010000200.1:3051-4377 GCA_021443845.1 Parasporobacterium sp. | reverse complement strand
CCGAACAGACATGCTTCCACGCGGTCGGCACCTGCCAGAAGTCCTGCCTCGGCAGTGGCAACACCGCATCCTCTGTCATTATGAGGATGAAGAGAGATAATTGCACGCTCACGGCATGAAAGCTGACGGATAAAATATTCCAGTTCATCCGCAAACTGATTCGGCATGCAGTTCTCAACGGTAGTAGGAAGATTCAGTATGACCGGGTGATCCTTATCAGCATGAAGAGCATCCATTACAGCTTCACAGATCTCGGCAGCAGCATCCATTTCCGTTCCCATAAAAGATTCCGGAGAATACTGATAGCGAAGATCCATACCGGAAGCGATGACAGGCTGAGCCATTTCATAAATAAGTCTGGCAGCATCAACAGCTATCTTCTTTACACCTTCCACATCAGTACCGAATACCACCTCTCTCTGAAGAGTGGATGTGGAGTTGTAGAAATGGAAGATAACATGCTTTGCGCCCTGAATAGCTTCAAAAGTCTTTCTGATAAGATGCTCACGGGCCTGCACCAGAACCTGAATGGTAACATCATCGGGAATATGGCCTCCCTCTATAAGCTCCCGGCAGATTTCGTAGTCAGTATCAGAAGCACTTGGAAAACCTATTTCCACCTGCTTGACACCGATTTCATCCACCAGAACATGGAACATTTCCAGCTTTTCCTGCATGTTCATAGGGTCAATAAGTGCCTGATTGCCGTCCCTCAGGTCTACAGAGCACCATATCGGTGCCTTGGTGATCACATTGTCCGGCCATGTTCTGTCTGTGATAGGCTGCGGAACAAACGGAATGTATTTTTCGTAACCTTTCAAAATATAATTCCTCCTAAACTTTTGCCGATTATACTGTATGCAGCACATACAGATTATGGATTAATACAGTTTCGGTTTTAACTGCATTTATTCTGTAATAAAGCGGATCCGCTCCGGACAGATGGATTTTACCGGATCAGATTCGCCTAACATATTCCTATAGTCTGGAAATGATTTCGTCTGTCATCTGTGTTGTGGAAAGATATTCGCCTCCTGCAGCTATATCGGCTGTACGGAGTCCTGCTGCCAGAGTCTCATCAACAGCTTTTTCAATGGCATCAGCCTCTGCTTCCAGGCCGAAAGAATATCTGAGCATCATTGCAGCCGAAAGAATGGTTGCTATAGGATTTGCAATGCCCTTGCCTGCAATATCCGGTGCAGAACCGTGGATAGGCTCATACAGACCGCATTTTGTGCTGCCCATGGATGAAGAAGCCAGCAGTCCGATGGAACCGGTGATCTGGGATGCTTCATCAGAAAGGATATCTCCGAACATGTTTTCCGT
>JABUTA010000200.1:0-2920 GCA_021443845.1 Parasporobacterium sp. | reverse complement strand
TCCAGAACATTGGCCTTGTCGATGCTTACCAGTTTTTTGCGGCGCTTCATGGCTGTTTCAAATGCGACCCTTGCAATACGCTCGATTTCCATTACGCTGTAAGCTTCGGTATCATATGCTTCAGGACCGTACTGTCCTTCTCTTCTTCCTCTTTCGCCGAAATAGATGCCCCCGGTAAGTTCTCTTACTATCACCAGGTCAAATCCGTTTGCAACAATGTCAGGTCTTAATGTACATGCGTCTTTAAGTGCATCATATATTTTGGCAGGTCTGAGGTTTGTAAATAATCCCAGAGCCTTGCGAAGTCCCAGAAGAGCCTTTTCAGGTCTGATATCTCCCGGCAGCTTGTCCCATTTGGGTCCTCCTACTGCACCCAGAAGCACGCTGTCGCTGTTAATGCAGCCTTCAACTGTTTCTTCGGGAAGGGGCTTTCCTGTGGCATCAATTGCGCAGCCTCCTGCAAGATACGGTGTGCATTTAAATTCATGGCCATATTTCTGACCTATTACTTCCAGTACTCTTACGGCACTGTCAACTATTTCCGGGCCGATGCCGTCGCCCTTTACCAATGCTATGTTAAAATTCATCTTTTACTCCTTCATGCCGTTCAGATATGCCCGTGTCCGGCGCTCATCAGTTATTTCCTCATCAGAACCTATAATTCATAAAAAGATTTGAATCGTCTTCCGGCTCCGGGCAGTACATATTCGCAGGCCTCATTATATATTAACGTTCAATGCGTATCTGCAATAATACGTTACATTCTTAACAGCCAAAAATTACTTACCGAAGCATTAATAATACACGTTCCGGTAAGTAATCAGTATTTACAGTCTTGCCTTCAGATAGCTTAACAGGCCTCCGTTTGCAATTATATTTTCAATGAACGGAGGGAATGCCGCTGCCTGGAACTGTTCTCCTGTGGTTTCATCGGTAATAACACCTGTGCTGAAATCTACAGATACAGTATCCCCTGCATTGATCTTATCACATGCCTCCGGACATTCCAGAATAGGAAATCCTATGTTAATGGCGTTTCTGTAGAAAATTCTTGCAAAGCTCTTTGCTATTACGCAGGAAGCTCCTGCTGCTCTGATGGACAGCGGAGCATGCTCTCTTGATGAGCCGCATCCGAAATTGAATCCGCCTATCATAATATCTCCGGGCTGTACTTTTTTTACAAAGTCTGCATCGATATCTTCCATGCAGTGCTTTGCAAGCTCTTCCTCTGCAGGGTTGTTCAGATATCTTGCAGGGATGATAACATCAGTATCTACATTGTCGCCGTATTTGAAAACTGTGCCTCGTGCCATATTACACCAACCTTTCTTTTATAAGTCTTCCGGAAGTGCAATGCATCCGGCTACAGCTGAAGCAGCTGCCACATAAGGGCTGGCCAGTATTACTTCACTGGCGGTATGTCCCATTCTTCCTACAAAGTTTCTGTTAGTTGTTGCAACTGCTCTTTCACCTTCACACATACATCCCATATGTCCTCCGAGACATGGTCCGCAGGTAGGAGTGGAAACTGCACAGCCTGCTTCGATAAATATCTTTGTAAGACCCTCTTCAATGCACTGCATGTAAACATCCTGGGTAGCCGGGATAACGATGCAGCGTACTCCGTCCGCAACCTTGCGGCCCTTAAGGATCTGGGCTGCAGCTCTCATATCAGAAATACGTCCGTTGGTACATGAACCGATAACAGCCTGGTCAATCTTCATGCCTTTCACTTCTGCTGCAGTCTTCGTGTTTGACGGAAGATGGGGAAGAGAAACAGTAGGCTCCAGTGTATCAAGGTCGATAACAACCTCCCTCTCATATACTGCATCAGCATCAGCTTCATAAGCCTTTACAGGTCTGGTGAACCGGTCTTTGCAATATTCAAGAGTCTTCTCATCCACAGGAAAAATGCCGTTCTTGCCGCCGGCCTCGATAGCCATATTGGCAATGGTAAAACGGTCATCCATTGAAAGGGATGCAACGCCCTCTCCTGTAAATTCCATTGATTTATATAAAGCTCCGTCTACACCGATAAGACCGATTAGATGGAGGATAACATCCTTACCTGTAACATATGGCTTCAGGCTGCCCTTAAGAGTGATCTTAATAGCTTCCGGAACCTTGAACCAGTTTTCACCGGCTGCCATACCTGCTGCCATATCTGTAGAACCCACACCTGTTGAGAATGCTCCTAAAGCACCGTAAGTACAGGTATGAGAGTCAGCTCCGATGATCATGTCTCCGGGGCCTACAAGACCTTTTTCCGGAAGAAGCGCATGTTCGATACCAACGCAGCCCACATCGAAGAAATTGGTAATATTCTGTTCATTGGCAAAATCTCTTGCCTTCTTGCACAGCTGTGCGGACTTGATGTCCTTACATGGTGTGTAGTGATCCAGCACTATGGCAATCTTTTCATTATCGAAAACCTTTGTAAATCCTGCATTTCTGAACACGTCAATTGCCACAGGAGTCGTTACATCATTACCCAGAACAAGATCAAGCTTAGCCTCGATAAGATCGCCGGCCTTAACAGATTCCAGTCCCGCATGATCTGCCATAATTTTCTGAGTCATAGTCATAGCCATAGGCCAAAACCTCCTTAATACTAAAAATCATCAAACCGTAACCATCCACCCGCCGCCGGGTACGCAACATTCAGCGTACACTCTCTCGCTGTCGGATATACTCTGTCAGAATACATACCAGCATAATCAGCCAGTGAAGAACATAATCAGTCAGCAACGACATAATCAGTCAGTGCAGACATTATCAGTCAACGATGACATAATCAGTCGGTGAAGACATAATCAGCCAACAAAAGCATAATCAGTCAGCGAAAATATAATCAGTCAGCGAATATATAATCAGTCAGCGAAAATATAATCAGTCAGCGAAAATATAATCAGTCAGCGAA
>JABUTA010000001.1 GCA_021443845.1 Parasporobacterium sp. | reverse complement strand
GAAGTTAACTCTGTAATGAAAAATTCCGAGAATATTTCCGTAAGATTCGCCATGTGTTTTCCGGATCTTTATGAGATAGGAATGTCGCATCTCGGTATACAGATATTATACTCCATGCTTAATGAAAGGGATGATATATGGTGTGAACGGGTGTACTCTCCATGGAAGGATCTTCATGACATTATGAAGAAAGAAAACATACCGCTGTTTGCACTGGAATCACAGGATCCGGTGAAGGATTTTGATTTTCTGGGGATTACCCTTCAGTATGAAATGTGCTATACGAACATTCTTCAGATCCTTGATCTGGCACATATTCCGTTTCACAGTGAAGACAGAACCGATGAACATCCAATAGTCATCGGAGGGGGACCATGTGCGTATAATCCTGAGCCTGTTGCTGAATTTTTCGATCTTTTCTACATAGGAGAAGGTGAAACCATATATTTTGATCTTATTGATATGTATAAGGAATACCGTGACTTTGGAAGAAGCCGCAGGGAATTCCTTGCTGCTGCGTCGCAGATACAGGGTATATATGTTCCTTCTCTCTATAAGGCTGAATATTTTCAGGACGGTACAATAAAATCTTTCACGCCGCTGACAACTGACAATGGGATCACTGCACCTTCTGTTGTAAGAAAACAGGTGTGCGGGGATCTTGATAATGTAAGCTTTCCGGATAAACCTGTTATACCTTATGTTCAGGCAACTCAGGACAGGGTAACCCTGGAAATACAGCGAGGCTGCATCCGGGGCTGCAGATTCTGTCAGGCCGGAATGATCTACCGTCCTTTCAGGACCAGATCCCTGGATTTTCTGAAAAAACATGCGGAATTTCTTATAGAAAATACCGGTTATGAAGAAATATCACTTTCATCACTCAGTTCCTCAGATTATCCCCACCTTGTGGAGCTTCTCGATTTTCTTCTTGATAAATTCAGAGACAGAAATGTTAACGTATCCCTTCCGTCACTGAGAATTGATGAATTTCCTGTTGAAGTAATGAACAAGGTTCAGGATATAAGAAAAAGTTCTCTGACTTTTGCTCCGGAAGCAGGAACCCAGAGAATGAGGGATGTCATTAATAAAGGCATCACCGAGGAAAATATAATGACAGGGGCAGGGAATGCATTTGCCTGCGGCTGGAACAAGGTCAAGCTGTACTTTATGCTGGGACTTCCTACGGAAACTGAAGAAGATATAAAAGGAATTTCCGCTCTTGCAGAACGTATTGCAGAACATTATTACGATACTGTACCTAAAGAGCAGCGAAAAGGAAAAATCCAGATTACCGTCAGCACATCATTCTTTATTCCGAAGCCTTTTACACCGTTCCAGTGGGAAGCAATGTATACTCCTGAGGATTATCTGAGCAAAGCGTTCCTCCTTAATGATACGATAAAAGGTGAGCTTAACAAAAAAGCCATAAGCTATAAATGGCATGATGCGAAGACAACCATTATCGAGGGCATCCTTGCAAGAGGCGACAGAAAAATCAGCAGAGTTATTGAAAATGTTTACGATGCCGGCGGATTATATGATGCCTGGACTGAATTCTTTGATTATGACAGATGGCTTAAGGCTATGGAAGACGCCGGCCTTACTGCAGACTTTTATATTTACAGACAGAGAAGTACTGATGAAATACTCCCCTGGGACTTTATAGATGCAGGTGTTTCTAAGGCTTTCCTTAAGAGAGAGTACAGGAACGCACTGGAAGAAAGGGTAACATTGAACTGCAGGCAGAAGTGCAGCGGATGCGGGGCTGCATCCTTTGCGGGAGGTGAGTACTGTCCATGCGTATAAGAATTAAATTTACCAAAAATGAAATTGTGAAGTATCTGGGTCATCTGGATATCATGCGTTCGTTCCAGAAATGTTTTAACCGTGCTGATATTAAGATGACGTACTCCGAGGGCTTTAATCCCCACCAGAAAATGAATTTTGCACTTCCTCTGGGCGTGGGTATTTCCAGCAGGGCTGAATATCTGGATGCAGAAATTGCTGACGGACAGGATCCTGCTGATATATGCAGAAGGCTTGGAATGGCTGCAGGTATCGGATTTGATGTTATAGCTGTACGGGAGCTGGAAGATAATGCCGATAAAGGAATGGCGTCAGTCCGTTATGCCTCATATGAAGTGTTATTTGACAACGCATATGACCTTAACATTACCGGCTATCTGTCCCGGGATAAGATATTTATTCAGAAAAAAACAAAAACAGGAATAAAGGATGTTGATGTTAAAGCGATTCTCGTTGATATGAATATGACGGGCAGGGTACTGAGTATTCTTATGAAAGCAGGCAGTGAAAACAACCTGAAACCGGAGCTTATTGCGGCGGATATTCTGACATTTAACGGTGTTGCTTTTTCGCGGGATATGATCAGTATTACACGTATTGAACTGTACGGTCCGGATATCAAACCTTTAATTGATTATCAGACAAAATGAATGAAAATAATAAAGGAAAACTTATAATCACCAGAAAAAACGGATATATCTTTTCCCTTCTTACTGATGAAAAGGACAAAGCAGTCCAGATAAGCATTGACGGAGGGCGAACAGAAAGTATTATCGGGAATATCTACATCGGAAGGGTTGATAATATTGTCCGCAGCATAAATGCAGCATTTGTGGAGTTTGCCCCGGGTAAAATGGGCTATTTTCCTCTGGATTCTGTTGTTCAGCCAATGTATACCAATCCTGCGAGAAAACCAGGGCCTTTGCGTAAGGGCGATAAACTGATGGTACAGGTATCAAAAGACGGTATCAAGACAAAAGAGCCTGTACTGACATCAGATATAAATCTTACCGGCAAGTATGTTGTTCTTACTGTGGGCGAGAAGGGACTTCATTTTTCAAATAAGTTCAAGGATCCGGAAAAAAAGAAAATCATCCAGAAAAGATACAGCAGCTGTACTTATGATGATATAGGTTTTATTATAAGGACAAATGCAGCTTATGCGGATGTGGATCAGATATTTGAAGAAACAGATTTTTATTATTCTCTGTGGCTTATGCTGAGAGACTGCGGTCTGTACAACAACTGCCTGTCCCAGATATATCAGGCTCCCAGATCATATATGGTCAACATAAGAGATGGCTACGAAGATGTTCTCGGAGAGATAATTACAGATGATGAAGATATTTTCAGGGAACTAAAAGAGTATCTTGACCGGTATCAGCCTGATGACACGGACAAACTCCGCTTATACAGCGGAAGCTGTGTTTCGCTTCATACCATGTATAATATCGACAGACAGATCTCAGAAGCTCTGCAGAAAAAAGTGTGGCTGAAGTCAGGGGGATATCTGATAATAGAACCTACAGAAGCCCTGGTAGTCATAGATGTCAATACAGGCAAGTATATTTCGGAAAAGAAAGCGGAAGATGAATATCTGAAGGTTAATCTTGAAGCAGCAAAGGAAATTGCACGCCAGATAAGACTCAGAAATCTTTCAGGAATAATCATCATTGACTTTATCAACATGAAATCCGAAGCCGGAAAAAACATGCTGCTTGATTATATGAAAAGCCGGTTGCAAACGGATCCTGTTAAGACCAATATAGTCGAAATGACAAAGCTGAATCTTGTTGAAATTACAAGAAAGAAAATACGCAAACCTTTATATGAACTTATAGATACAACAATATTGCAATAATTTTGTAATAATGTTAATATGTACTGCGTATAACATTAATTATTATATTTCGAGGTAGGAATTATGAGTTTAATAGATGATATCAAGTCAGGAAGTTCAGATGCCATCAAGCAGCTTTATCAGGAAAATGCCCAGGATATATATGATTTTGCCAAGGGCATAACCGGCAATCATGATACTGCTATGCAGGCCACCAAGAGCACATTGTCAAAGCTTATCCAGCAGATCCAGGGTGGACAGGAGCCGGCAAGCATTCATTCGGAAGCACTCAAGATTGCATATGATGAGGCATGTAAGATAGCAATGCCTTCTGTTGAAAACGTTAAGTCTCCATATGATCAGGAGAAGCCTGCTGCAACTGTTCAGGAAAAACAGCCAAGAAAAGAACCGGAACAGCCACGCAGACGTGAAGAATATTCTGACAATTATTATGAAGATGATTATGATGACGTTCCACAGAGACGTCCTCAGCCAAGGAACAGAAGGGATTATGATCCTCGCAGACAGCCGCAGCAGCCTCCGAGAAGGTCTCGTAATGACTACTACGAAGATGATTATGACGACAGATATTATGATGATCGTTATGACGACAGATATTATGATGACGATTATGATGACTATCAGGAAAAGAAAGGTCATGGAGCAGGATTTGTTATCTGCCTGATAATAAACATCATCCTTGTTCTTCTTCTCATCTGGTTCCTTATCGGTCTTCTTGCAAACCTCAGTGTTATCCCTGCAATCGATCTGGGATACAGCTGGTTTAACGGAACGGTATATCCATTGTTCTGATATTTTTCGAACAATTTATAAGTTGACAGGAAACCTCATTGTGTGCTATCATGCATAAGTTAGCCGCACAATGAGGTTTTTTAAGTTCGTTATCGGCACCACAATTGGCGAGTATTTTATTTGGAGGTACATTATGTACGCAATTATTGCAACCGGTGGCAAGCAGTATAAGGTTTGTGAAGGTGACAAGGTAAGAGTTGAAAAGCTCGAAGTTGAAGTCGGCTCACAGATCGAATTCGATCAGGTTCTTATGATCGGCGGAGAATCTGCAAAAGTAGGCAATCCTACAGTTGCAGGAGCAAAAGTAGTTGGTGAAGTAACCGCTCAGGACAAAGCTAAAAAGGTTATTGTTTACAAATACAAACCTAAAAAAGGCTTCCATAAGAAGAACGGTCACAGACAGTGCTATACTGAAGTAGAGATCAAGAACATTATTGGATAAGAGAAGGAGTTGAATTAAATGGCACATAAAAAAGGTGTGGGCTCCACACGAAACGGCAGAGATTCCGAGTCTAAACGCTTAGGCGCTAAGAGAGCAGACGGACAGTTTGTAAAAGCTGGAAATATCCTTTACAGACAGAGAGGTACACATATTCATCCCGGCGAGAATGTTGGCCGCGGTAAGGATGACACTCTGTTTGCATTAATCGACGGAACAGTAAGTTTCCACAGATTAGGCAGAGACAGAAAACAGGTTTCTGTTCTCCCGGTAGAAGAATAATTCTGGAATTCAAGGCTTCAAATCTCATGGTTTGAAGCCTTTTTACAGCAATAATGTCTTTATTTTATTATAAACAGGAGTAATAAATGTTTGTTGACAGTGCGAGGATCATTATAAAATCCGGTAAAGGCGGCGACGGTCATGTCAGCTTCCGCCGTGAAAAATTTGTTCCGGACGGAGGACCTGACGGAGGCGACGGAGGAAACGGCGGAGATATTGTTTTCCTTTGCGATGAGAATATCAATACGCTTATTGATTTCAAACATAAGAGAAAATATGCTGCTGAATCCGGAGAAGAAGGCGGCAAAAAGCGTATGCATGGAAAAAGCGGTGAGAATCTTATAATCCATGTGCCAAAGGGTACAATAATAAAACATGCCGAAACCGGAAAGATCATCCATGATATGGGCAATTCTGAAGAGCCTTACACTATGCTTAAGGGAGGCCGGGGCGGCAATGGCAACATGCATTATGCGACTTCAGTCATGCAGGCACCAAAATATGCACAGCCCGGGGGTAAGTCCCAGGAAATGGAAGTCATTCTTGAATTAAAGAGTATCGCCGATGTGGGTCTGGTAGGTTTTCCTAATGTTGGAAAATCAACATTTCTGTCAAGAGTGACTAATGCCCGCCCGAAGATAGCTGACTACCATTTTACGACACTCAGTCCGAATCTTGGAGTTGTTGATCTTGGTGAAACCGGATTTGTCATAGCTGATATTCCGGGACTGATCGAAGGTGCTGCTGATGGTGCAGGCCTCGGACATGAGTTTCTGAGACATATAGAAAGATGCCGTATCCTGATTCATCTGGTTGATGCCGCAGGTACTGAGGGAAGGGATCCTGTGGAGGATATATCAGCTATTAACTGTGAACTGGAGCGTTATAATAACATTCTGGGCAGAAAAATACAGGTGGTGGCTGCAAATAAGATGGACCTTATCTATGATGAAGATGAAAAGAATGACATCATCAGCCGTATCAGACAGGCATTTAATACAGACACTGAAGATTCTGAAATTGCAGTTTTTCCTATCTCTGCAGCAACAGGAGAGGGCGTAAAGCCTCTTCTGTATCATGTCATGAATCTGCTTAATGAGAATCCCGCAGACAATTCTGTGTTTGAAAGTGAAATAGGTATAGATGATCTGTTCGGAGAAGAAATCCTGCCGTACTATGTAAAGAAGGAATCCGAAGAACTTTACAGTGTTGAGGGCCCCCGTATTGAAAGAATGCTTGGCTACACCAACCTTGAATCGGAAAAGGGCTTTCTGTTTTTCCAGAATTTCATGCGTGAACAGGGAATCCTGGATCAGCTGAAAGATCTTGGTATATGTGAAGGCAACACTGTAAGGGTTTACGGACACGAATTTGAATACTATAATGACTGATGATGTTCAATAATTCATCAGTATGATTATTTCAGGAGTTATATATGACCGGAAAAGAAAGAGCAGCATTAAGGAGCCAGGCTCATCATCTTGAACCTGTGATCAATGTCGGAAAGGAATCACTTACACCGGAGGTCACTGCTGCCATAGACGAAGTGCTGGAAGCAAGAGAACTGATAAAAATAGGTGTATTGAAAAACTGTATGGACGATCCTCATGAAATTGCCGAAACCGTGGCTGCCAGAACAAACAGTTCTGTTATACAGGTTATGGGTAAGAAGATCACTCTGTACAGGTACAATAAAAAGAAACATTCAGGAAAATAATCCTGAAAGTATATTTATGTTGGGAGCATACTATGAATCAGCAGACAATAAACATGATAGAAGGAAAACTATATGCAACCCTTGACGAACACAGGTTTCTTCATTCCCGTTCCGTAGCTTTTACTGCAGCAACCCTTGCCATGAGATGGTATAAGGGGGAAATGGATAGGGTAATGATCGCAGGATATATGCATGACTGCGCAAAATGTAAATCAATTCCGGAAATGCTCAGTGCTGCAGAAGAATGGGATATTTTTAATATTACCGAATTCCATATCCAGAATCCCCAGCTTCTCCATGCTATGGTAGGTCCGGCAATAGCACAGGCAGAATACGGCATTTTTGACAGGGAAATTCACGATGCGATAAGTACCCATACTACCGGTGCTCCCAAAATGTCAATTATGCAGAAAATCATTTATGTGGCTGATTTTATCGAGCCTGTCCGGGATACTGTAATAAAGCATATAGAAAATTACCGCGAAGCCGCATTCACGGATATTGATAAGGCAGTTTACATGATAGCACAGAGCACTGTGGATCATATAACATCCAAGGGTGTTCCGATTGATCCTGTGACTGTTGCAACCCGGGATTATTATAAAAAGCTTATAGAAGAAAGAGACGGTATATCTTTATGACTAGCAGAGAACTGGCAAAAGCAATTTATGAGTACATTGACGAAAAAAAAGGTATAGATATAAGGATTATAGATATCAGTAAGATATCTGTGCTGGCAGACTATTTTATCATTGCAGGAGGCTCCAACCTGAAACAGATTCAGTCTGTTGTTGATAATATAGAGGAAAAACTCGGAAAGCAGGGGATAGCTCCCAAGAGTATCGAAGGCCGGAACGGTACCAACTGGATACTTATGGACTACAGAGATGTAATTGTCCATATATTCAATCAGGAAGACCGCCTGTTTTATGACCTGGAAAGGATATGGATGGACGGTGTAACCGTGGAATCCTCCGAACTGTAAATATAATGAAGCCTTCAGTGAAATATAAATATTCACTGAAGGCTGTTTTATTAACGGAACATTCTGAAAACGCCGATAACCTGACCGAGAATCTGAACATCCGGGAGGATAATGGGGTCATAATCAGGATTTTCAGGCTGAAGTCTTATATATCCCTTTTCTTTGTAAAATGTCTTTACAGTGGCCCCGTCTTCTATGAGAGCCACAACCAGATCACCGTTTGATGCACTTTCCGTCTGTTTGACTATTACTTTATCGCCGTCAAGGATACCTGCATTTATCATACTGTCACCTCTTACAGTAAGCATGAAAACCTGATTGTTCGGCAGCATATCCGCCGGAATGGGGAAGTAATCTGTAATATTTTCCTCAGCCAGGATAGGTGAACCTGCCGCAACATATCCTACAACAGGAACCTGTGCACAGTCCCGTCGTGATGGAGCAAAATCATCATCAATGATCTCTATGGCACGTGGTTTGCTGGGATCCCTCCTGATGTAGCCCTTAGATTCCAGGGCGTTAAGATGGGCATGGACCGTAGCAGGACTGCTCAGTCCCACTGCCTGGCATATTTCTCTTACTGCAGGGGGATATCCTCTGGATAATATTTCTGCTTTGATAAATTTAAGAATAGCTGTCTGTTTTTCGGATATTTTTTCCTGTGGCATTGAAAATCTCCTTGAAATTAAAACTTAAAAACTTCCATGGTCATATTATCACACTGTACAATAAAATGCAAACAGATGTTCGAAAAATATTTGACAAACATCTGTTCGAGTGATAATATACATTCAAACAGATGTTCGTAAAAGCTTTTTTGATAAAGACGGGGAGAATTATTATGGAAAAGACGGGTGTACGTTATAACAGGAAGCGGGAGCTTCTCAGAAAAAGAATCATCAGAATCTGTCTATTGTTATCTTTTGCAGCAGCTGTAATTGCTGTCTTAGTATCATCAGGCAATGAAACTATGGCTGATGAAGACAATGCAGTCAAAATGTACACCTCTGTTTCCATAGAGCCCGGGGATTCATTATGGAGTATAGCAGTTGAATATATCGACTGCCATTACAGTACAGTTGATGAATTTATTGCGGAACTGAAGCAGATAAATAATCTGTCATCGGATACCATTAATGCAGACGCATATCTGCTGGTACCGTATTATGTAAGCTGATATATCTTATTTCTGTTTTATCTATCATATTTCTCATGCACAGATGCCTCCGGTTTTCCGGAGGCATCTGTGCATGCATTCAGTATATTATTCTTTATTTCTCAGTGAAACTATATTTCTGGCCATTCTCCTTCTTTCATCTTCAAGTGCAGCATAGTGTTTTTTTGTGGTATTTACGTCTGAATGTCCAAGAACATCGGCGACAAGATATATATCACCGGTTTCTTTATACAATTGTGTACCGTATGTACTCCGCAATTTGTGAGGTGTTATTTTTTTTAATCTGGTTATCTGTTCTGCATATTTTTTTACAAGCAGTTCCACTGCATGGACAGAAATCCTTTTTTTCTGCATTGACAGAAACATGGCATTCTCATGTCCCGGAAGTGGTATGATACCGTTTCGTTCTGTCATGTAATTCAGCAGGGCAGTTTCCACCTCATCACCAAAGTATACAACTACCTGATTGCCGCCTTTTCTGACAATCCTTATTCCGTGAGTTTTAAAGTCAATATCATTGATATCAAGGCCTACACATTCAGATACTCTTATACCGGTACCAAGGAGAAGTGTCAGCAGAGCCAGATCCCTTATCCTGGTCTTGTTATGATATTCCTGCTGCTTTTTTGTAAGATTCATGCCTGAATCCACAGCATCAAGAAGGTCGGCTATTTCCTCTTTTTCCAATCTTATGATATCCTTGTCATGGAGTTTCGGCATTTTTACAATGGATGCGGGATTATATCTTATCAGCTCCATTCTGCTGAAATAATTATAGAATGATCTGATGGAAGCAAGCTTTCTGTTAAGACCCCTTTCGGAATTTGAACGTTCCTCCTCATTGTCATTGCAGTAATATTTAAGATAATCCAGATAATCCTGAATAATGACAGGAGTAACTTTTTCCAGAATGTCAACAGTGTATTCTGAAATCGGCAGATCACCGGCCAGATCTGTTTCTTTCTGTATATAATTAAAAAATACACCCAGGTCATACGCATATGCCATACGTGTGCGGGCAGATGTGGTAGGTTCGATACCTCTGAAAAACGAAGATGCAAATGCCGGGAGCTCCTTCATTTTGGCTCTTAATTTCACGTCTGTATCAATTTTAAACTGTTCATGGTAACTTCTTGCCGCCATATGGAATAACCTTTCTAAAAGTCGTTTTTGGTCTTGTAGCTGTCAATTCCCGTCAGTACTGCATTGAACAGCCGTTCCTTAACTCCGTGATTATCATGATTGAGTTCAGACATAACTTCCTTAACATACTGCCTTCGGGTTTCACCGTCTGCAGGGCAGGGGTTTTTGAGAACAGGAATATTGTTTTTATTGCAAAAACCCTTTATGTCTGCCTCATTGATATAGATCATGGGCCTGATGAGAGTTAGTCCTGTTCGTTCAAGTACAGTTACAGGTGAAAATGATGAAAATCTTCCTTCATATATAAGTGACATCATCATGGTACTTATAACATCATCCTTGTGATGTCCGAATGCTGTTTTATTGCAGCCGTATTTCAGGGCTGCGTTATTGAATGCACCTTTTCTGAGCTTTGAACATAGAGAACACGGATTTTTCTCTTTACGTATATTGAATACAATTTCCGAAATTTCAGTTTTTTCAATATGATATTCAATGCCAAGGTGTGAACAGAAATCGGCAATCCTGCCGAAATCCACATTATTGAAGCCCAGATCTGCAGTAATTGCCGTAATATCAAAATGTGCCGGATAAAATCTGCGGAGACTGTTAAGAACTGACAGCAATGTAAGGGAATCTTTTCCGCCGGAAACACCGACAGCAATATGGTCACCATCAGATATCATTTTATAATCGTCAACAGCCTGTCTGGTAAGGCTTAATAACTGCTGTATATTCATAATATGCTTTTAATGTAAAAAATGATCCTGTTATAATGATTTAAGAAAAAAAACAAAGACAGGATAAATTATTTCTGCAGGAAATTTAATCCTTAAATACAATATAAAATTACTATCATGTCTGACGGAGTATACAATTCTGATTATATACAACTATGGAAAAAAGTCAACTTTAACGCATAGATAATATGCAAAATAGAAGGGTATCTCACAGTATATCCAAAAGCCCGGCAAAATATTCAGGAAGTTCCGACTCGAATTCCATATACTTTCCTGTGTCAGGATGAACAAATCCGAGAACCTTGGCATGAAGTGTCTGTCCTTCAAGGTTACTTCCACGGAATTTATATTCTGATAATTTTCCGCCGTATGATACATCGCCCAGCAGCGGATGATGGATACTTGCCATATGAACCCTTATCTGATGAGTCCTTCCGGTTTCAAGAACACATTCAATATGGGTATGTTTAGTCAATGTTCTAAGAACCCGATAATGAGTTACTGCATGCCTGCCATTTTTTTCATTTATTGCCATGAGCTTTCTGTTATCGGGATTTCTTCCTATGGAACCTGTAACGGTTCCTTCGTTTTCCTTAAAATGACCAACACATACTGCCTGATATTTTCTTGTGATCGAATGAACCTTAAATTGTTCAGCAAGACATTTATGGGCGCTGTCTGACTTTGCACATACAAGTATGCCTGAAGTATCTTTATCGATTCTGTGAACGATTCCGGGCCTTAAAATGCCGTTTATTCCGGACAGATCCCTGCAGTGAAACATAAGCGCATTTACGAGTGTTCCGCTGTAATGACCTGCGGCTGGATGCACTACCATGCCCTTCGGCTTGTCGACAACAATCAGCTGCGAGTCTTCATATATAATGTTCAGAGGAATATCTTCAGGTACGATTTCCGGTTCCTGATCTTCTGGAATTTCAAAGCAAACTATATCCTCTGATTTTACCCCATAGCTGGGTTTAACCACCCGGTTATTTACCAGCAGGCAGCCGCTTTTTATAAGATTCTGTATGTAATTTCTTGACAGACGGTCCTCTGATATTTCAGCAAGATACCGGTCTATTCTGGTACCTTCATGATCATCCTGAACACTGTATACAATTCTGCTCATTTATCATTCCTCTTAAACAGGCTTATATCCTTATCCTCCCTGTAAACAAAAATAAAGAAAATTATCAGTATAAATGCGGACACTGTAATACATATGTCTGCAAAATTAAAAACAGGAAAGGAAATAAATCTTAATTCTATGAAATCAATTACATACTGATGGCTTATTCTGTCTATAAGATTACCAAGGGCACCAGCCGAAATAGCTGCAATAAGATAATTGATAAAAATCATATGAGATACTGATTTTGAGGACAATACCGGTCTGCCGGAATTTATATACGAACAGGTTCTTCTATATACAGATAAAAATATAAATATCAGCAGCAAAATTACAATAACCGTAATTACATAAAATATCCAGAGTCTGTTTTTTAAAATACCGAATGAGGCACCGGTGTTTTCAAGGTAATGAAAATTAAGGATATTATCAAGTAAAGTAATGTCCTGACCGGATTTCAGCACAGCTGCGGCTGATGATTTTGTAATCTGGTCAAAGGCAGTCAGAGCCAGAAAAAGAACAATCTGTATTACAGTATGTATTCTCAGTTTTTTCAGGAGTAAAAAATTCATATATATTAAGTATTACAAAATAAAGCTGCCGTTCAATAATATGACCGGCAGCCTGGGATTCTGAATATTGTAAAAATCAGATTAACGGAGATTTGAAACCTGCAATATCAAATGAGTTTTCTTCATTTCCGAAAAGATCCTGGAAATCTCCTGAAATATCAACTGAATTCGGAGTTGCAATAAAAATATAGTTGGAGATCTTCTGAAGATTTCCGTCAAGTGCATAACATGAACCTGAAATAAAATCTATGATCCTCTGTGAAATCTCAACATGAAGTCCCTCAAAATTAACTACAACGGCCTTACCGTCAAGTAATGTTTCGGTAATTTCTCTGGAATCTTCGATTGATGATGGTTTGAAAATACAAACCTCACTTCCTGCACCGGATCTGTTTCTTGCCGGAGCTGCCGGCTGCTGTGGCTGTGGCTGTGGAACCGGCTTCTTTTCAGTTCTGCCGAATGGGCTTGCAGTTGATTTTGCAGCTGGCTCTCTGTCTCTGACCTCTGCTCTGTCTTCAGCCGGAGCAGATTTTTTCTTGAATAATCCGCCTTTTTCGCGAGGCTCAGAATAATCATCCTCGTCAATCAGATCATCTTCATATACATCATCGTCATCGAAATCATCAAAGTCGTCGTCTCTGCTGCCATTAAATGCATTCATAAATTTGTCAGTAAACTTGCCCATTGGTTTCTCCTTTATCTGTTATATGTTTTATTTTCCATAATCTCTCATACCGAATATGCCTGTTCCCACCCGGACATAATCAGACCCTTCTGAAATAGCTTCAGCATAATCATCACTCATACCCATCGAGAGCACATTCATTTGTATATTATCGATGTTTAACTGGTTAATGTCAATAGATAAATTTCTTAATGCCGCAAAATACTTACGTGTTTTTTCTGCATCTGCAGATGCAGGGGGAATACACATAAGACCCTGAACCTTAATATTAGGCAATACGGAAATTTTTCTTACAATATCTTCCAGCTCTTCTGACTTTACACCTGATTTGCTCGGTTCATTTCCTATGTTGACCTCTATCAGAACAGGCATGACAAGAGCATGCTTCTGAGCTTCCCTGCTGATCACAACCGCGAGTTTTTCGGAATCAACAGAATGGATCATATACACCCTGTCGATAATATTTTTTACCTTGTTCGTCTGGAGATGTCCGATCATATGCCATCTGATATCATCCGGAAGCTGTCCGGCTTTATCGGTAAGTTCCTGGACCTTGTTTTCGCCGAAGTCTCTCTGCCCTTCTTCATAAACTTCCATAATTTCCCCGGCTGAATGCATTTTACTTACGGCAATAAGCTTAGCTTTCTTTTCGAAAGGACTCTGAGCAGAGGCTGTTTCCACATTATTCAATATTGTACGGTAATTATCTTTTATCATTTTTTTCTGCATCCTGATAATCTGTATATATCTGATCGTACAGTTTTATTCCTCCGGAAGTGTTTTCCTTTACAATATAATACTCTCTGTTTTCACCGAGAATATCAATTATCCTGAACTCAGAGGTGCTGCCGTTGTATGCATATACACCGCTGACAGGGGCCTTCATACCCACTTCGAATTCACTGACAGAATCAGTTTTTATGATGCGGTATCCTGATTTCAGTTCTGTACTGTACTGTGAAATATAGCACAGGTTATCCTTCTGAAGAACTATTTCGGGATATCTCATTTCCACATACTCTTTACCCTCGGAATCACGAAGTTTAACAGCAAATCCATAAGCAGAAGAATTGCCTCCCTGAGTAAGGTATTCTTCGGGGACGGCATAATAATATTCTTCGGTCACTGCAGATTTAGGAACTGTAAGCCCTGATAATTTATCATCTGAAAAGGTTATCTGCAGATACCGTTCTGATGCATATCTTACCATATATTTGCTTAATGAAATAATACCGTAGTATTTGCCGCCTTTTGCAATGATTTCGAATTTTCCGTCTGCAGATATACCGTCCTTCAGAAAAGTAACATTTACGTAATCCAGATTTTTGAAACTGTCAGGATTGCTGATCTGTATCGCAAGACTCCAGTCTTCAGAAGTTATCACCTTATAGGCAGGAGATCCTGATTCAACATAATCATCAGCTCTGATTATTTTTTTTGAATAATCAGCTTTTCTGAACATGGAAGATTCAAGAGAATCTGATGAAACACCTTCAAAACCATCTGTGTAATGTACTGCAATACCGGCATTTTTTGAAGCAAATCTGATATATGTTCCGGCATTTGCAAATGTGTCATTATCAAATATATTATTGTTCAGAAGGTCAAGAATCCTTGATTCAGTCTGGTACTTATAATGATATGTTTCATAGTATTCGTCATCACTGAACACCGTTCTGAAATCGTTAAGTAAAGAACGGATCTGATTAAGATCATTTTCATTCAGGACAGCACTTGTCTGGGTTGCAGCCTTCAGTCTGGCTGACAGTTCACCGCTTTTGTCAATAAGATATGCAGTCTGTCCCACGTAGACAGGGGAACAGTCTCCAACAAAAAAATAGATGTATCCTGAGGCTTCGGAATTCACAATTTCCTCTGTTCTCATAACCAGTGCGTTATACTGGTTTTCCATCAGACCGGCGGTGGTTCCTTTTGAGACCTCATAAAATACATTGCTGCTGCTGAAAAAATAATCACAAAAGTAAGCGATAAAATACAGGCTTATCACTATACAGAAGATTATGCCTATATTAAATCGCTTATGCTTTCTATATATACGTGTATCGTTATACTGATCAGACATCAGCAGGAAAGTTCGATGAATTCATTGAACCTTTCATCAAGCTGACCCGGGTCGATCGACAGGCTGACAACACACTCTACTCCGAGTCTGTTTGAAAGGATAATGAGCTTATCCAGTGCATCAGAAGGATCCTGACCCTCAAGTCCTGCTACAGTCAGGAAACTGTCGAAAAAGATAGTCTGGATATCACTGTTTCCTGAAATAAGACCGCAGATGAATCCCATGAGAACATTAAAATCCGGAATCGGATATTCTTTAACATTTATCAGGCGGATGTTTCTGTCAAGCTCAAACATATGCTTTGGACTCTTATCAAGGTATATGATAACTCCATCACTGCTCTTTGCTGCAGCATTTGCTTTGTCCAGGATATACTTTGTTTTTCCTTTACCCTTGTCGCCTGCAATTAATTTAACCATAATTAAGTTCCTCCGTATTATTTATATAAATCTCTCCAGCTGAGGTCTCCCCGTTCTATTGCAAGAACAAGAAGCTCAGCAGAAGCGATATTTGTAGCTACAGGGATGTTGTTTACATCACACAGTTCTATAACATTCAGAAAATCATTTGATCCGCTTTCGGGTTCATTGATATCTCTGAGAAAAATGACAGCATCCATCTGGTTGCAGTCAATCTGGGCACACATCTGCCGTACTCCTCCGAGCTGCCCCGGAAGAAATTTGTGAATAGGAAGATTCGTAACGTCTTCAACGAGACGCCCTGTATCACCGGTAGAATATATATCATGCCGTGATAAAATCCTCTTATATGCAATACAGAAATTCTGCATGAGTTCTTTTTTTGAATCATGCGCCATTAATCCTATGTCCATACCTTACCCCTACCCTCAAATGATTAACTTTTTACGCATACTGACGTTCAGCACTATTCCTATTCCTATAAAGGATGTAGTCAGTGAGCTGAGACCATAACTTACAAAAGGAAGTGTAAGACCGGTATTAGGCAGAATCATCGTTACAACCCCCAGATTGATAAATGCCTGCATACCGATTAATGTTCCGTAGCCTATAGCAATACACTTTCCGATACTTTCCCTTGCCCGTATACCGATACGGAAACATTCTATCACAACAAGTGCCAACAGTACAATGGTAACAAGTGCACCGAAGAATCCCAATTCTTCACCTATAATGGTAAAAATGAAGTCAGTCTGGGGTTCAGATATAAACTCGGCATTTTTTACGCTGGTTATGGAGTTGTTATTCAATCCTTTTCCCGTAACGGAACCGCTGGCTATGGCAAGGATAGAATTCTCCTGCTGATATCGAATGGATTCAGCAACTTCATTATCAGGTTCATAAAAGCCGACAAGCCGGTTGTACTGATAAAGAGGTATGATATTATGTTCTGCCGGAAGTATGATTATTAATGTTACCACGATTGCCATAATCGGCACAATAATAATTAAGATTGTTTTTAAGATCTTTGCATGAAAATTTCCGACAAATATTACAGAACAGTACATTACAATTATAACGATGGAAGTTGAGAGGTCCGGCTCAAGCATTATAAGCATGATGGGAACGGCAAATGTTACAGCTGTAAATATGAAAAACTTCATTGAGTTAAGTGACTGCCTGTTATGTGCCAGTAATGAAGCGAAAAAAAACAGAAGAAGCAGCTTTGATATTTCCGAAGGCTGTATCTGTATTCCGGCGATGATTATCCATCGTTTTGCTCCGCCTCTGTAAGTTCCTGCAAATCTGACAAGAAGCAGCAGGAGTATGTTTATGAAATACATCAGCCAGTAATACCGGGCAAGAAAATCATATGGAATAAGTGCCATGATCATCATGCATACTATTCCGGCAGCAAGACCAAAAATCTGTTTGCTTACCAGCTGAATATCACCCCCGGTTGCGGAATGTATGGCAAGTATGCCTATCACAGACAGGCATAAACAGTAAAATATCAGCTGATAGCTGGGAGATTTATAATCATATGACTTAATTATTCCGAAAATATTATCAAGTTTCTGTTTCATAAATCAGTCAGTTACTCCTTCCAGTACAATATCCTTGGCTCCTGATTCAAGGATATCCTCGAGACTGGTATATCCATAATAATATTCAATGCAGTCCTTGGTGGTTGCGGCAGCATAAGAAGATGAACCGCCGTTTCGTATGGTACAGGCAAAAGCAATCTCAGGTTCGTTATAGGGTGAGAATCCTATAAAGTTTGAATGGTTCGGTCTGTAAATGCTTTCCTGTGTTGTACCGGTTTTACCTGCTATATAAACAGGACTGTCGGCAAAAATACCGCTGACAGAACCTTCGGTCACAACGCCTCTCATGCCCAGATGGATTGCATCCCAGTATTCAGGTTTTAATTCGACAACATTCTCAACGGTCTTTTCTGATCTGAAGATAGTTTTTCCGTTTTTATCATCAACTCTGTCAATTAAACTGAGAACACAGTTCTGTCCCCTGCTGGCGATGCATGAGCAGTATCTGGCCAGCTGTACCGTCGCAAAGCCGGAAGTACCCTGACCGATGGCAGTTCTGACAGAGTCGGTATTTGAAAATTTAGGAGCCGACTCCTCTATTTCCACTCCTGATTTCATATTCAGTCCCATCTGTGTTGCATATTCTTCAAGAATATCAAGACCCTGAAGAGACATGTATTTTTCGTCTGCAAGACTGAGCTTATATCCTACGGAATAGAAGAAAAAGTTGCAGGAATCCGTAAGTGCCATTGAAACATTTTCATATCCGTGATTGTCAGGATATATCCAGCACTTCGGCGACGGTGTAATATCCGTAAAAATACCGTCATCAAAAATATATGTATCAAGGGTTATGACGCCTTCATTAAGTCCTGCTGCAGCTGTAACCGGTTTAAATGTAGAACCCGGCGCCGTTAATGCCTGGGTGGCACGATTGTACAGGGGGGCTGAAGCATCTGTATTAAGTCTGTGCCAGTAATCTGCATCAATCTTCCCGGAAAGCATATTGTTGTCATAAGAAGGATATGAAACAAGAGCCTTCACTTTTCCTGTAGCAGAATCAGTAAGAACGAAAGATGCCGAACATGGATCCAGCGCTACCATTGCAGGTGTTATAACAAGGTCAGTAATCTGACTGATGACATATTCATATGGTGAAACCAGTCCCTGTTCCAGATTGGCCTTCATAGGATCATCTTCAGGAAGTCTGTTCTGGTCGTACATGAGCATACAGATATCATAAGGAGAAATATCTCCATTATAGATCATGAAATAATACACATTTTCCTGAAACTTTGTATTGTCGACTATTTTATCCAGAAGCTTTTTCACCAGACAGTCATAAAGTTCATCAGATGCAGCATATTTTTCGGTTGAATCCAGCAGTGACACGTTTATCCAGTTCTTTGAAATAGCATGAATGAGAAATTCTCTCAGGGAAATCTGTTCATTGGCAAACTGAATATATACAGGATCTGAGGTATCCATAATATCCTTATTGAGAATCCCCTCGTCACCGAGAACATTATATGAAGTGTACATATATTCATTGAATTCTTCAGTAAGCTCCCCTGTTGCAGGGGCATTGAAGTCATTAAGCTGTTTTTCAATTTCCTGAACAACAGTTTTCAGTTTATTCATAAATGCTGAATATATGTTTTTTTCACGGAACGTTGCTCCCGGGTTGGAAAATTCAAGAGGGTCACATACATTAGTCAGCAGCTTGTAATATACATCATTTACCGGAATATAAACGATTTCGTCGGTACCGTCACTTACATAATCCCAGTTGACTATACTTGAAACAAGAAGACCTGCAACTTCTCTTTCCAGAATTTCATAAAAAGCTATCTGCAGGTCTGTATCAAGTGTAAGATACAGATCATTACCGCTTACTGATCTTGTGGTGTCAACAACCTGCATGATACTTCCCTTGCTGTCAACGAAAACCGTCTCGGTACCTCTTGTTCCTTTCAGATAACTGTCAAAACTTGCCTCAACACCGGTTTTTCCAACTATATCACCTGCCTGATATTCTATGCCCAGATCATTGCTGTTATAGCTTCCCAGCTCGTTTTCGGAAATATAACCTGTATATCCGAGTATGGATCCGTAATATACTCCGTAGTCATATATACGCTTATATGTTTCCTTAACATCGATACCTGTCAGTTCTGCCCTGTTCTCCATGATGGCAGCCTGAGTGTACTGATTTATATCAGATGCAATTTCAGTGGATATATATTTCTGATACGAATTAAGTGATAATGCATATCTTACGGTACAGATTTTAATTCTGTCTTCAAGATTATAAATCTCCGGGTCTATATCAAACCTTTTATCTGAACACATATAATCAAGTACCTGTTCAGCAGTATATCTGTCGTAACCGTTTTCGCGGATTTCTGTGGACTTCAAACCGAATACATTGCAGAGGAATGTGATGGCAGGTGTGACAGGATCGTCCTTGAATACAGCTTTTCCGTCTTTGAATGCGATGTTGAAATCATCAGTGATCCTGTCACCGTTTGATTCGATGATATTAATAGTATCAAAGATTATTTTATTGATAATTTCACCTTTCTGATCAGAGCTTTTTATCTCATCTGTCATAACAACAGAATAAGATACTTCATTATGGGCAAGAATGTTTCCGTCCTTATCGTAAATATTGCCTCTTGCTCCTTCTGAATATATCGTCTTCTGGGCCATAAGAGTGAAATTTTCTTTATAATAATCCGCTTTGATTATCTGAAGATAGAATAAGCGGGATAATATGATCACAAAGAAAACGCAGAAAACAATACCTATTATGGCTGTTCTCGACGTAAAAATCTTTATTATAAAATCCCTTATGGATTCGTATATATATTTCAGTCTTTTTTTCAAAATGTTATCCTTCTATTCTTCAGGTACTTTTTTTAGTATGGTAAGAAGTGCTGCCATGGGTTTGTATATGATCAGGCCGAATATGAAAGTAAGAAGTACCTCCGGCAAAATGACATGAAGTAAATAATATCCGAATTCAAACCTTGCACGAAGTGCAAACCAGAAAACATAATATACAAGACCGTAACACAGATCACTTCCTGAAATGATTATAAGAGGAATGTACAGATCATCAGAATACAGGAAGGTATTCCAAATACCGCTTATGAAGCCTATCAGTACAAGGATCAGAGCATTATACCCTAATACTTCACAGTAAAAAATATCCATAAGCAGTCCGCTGAAAAAACCTGCCAGCATTCCGGAAGTTTTTCCGTTAAGGTAGCCATAGATAAATGTAATGATAAGCATCAGATTAGGTCCGCAGCCAAGCAGCGGAATACGGCTGATAACAGTACTCTGCAATATGAATGCGGCTATAATTATCAGAGCAGCAATTATTAAATTTCTGATTTTATACAGTGACATTTAATCTGAGGTTTCCTTTAATGTTGTAATTATCATGACTTCTTCAAGGTTTGTGAAATCCACAACCGGATAAATATGTCCTGACTGAGTAAGATCATTGCCGTCCTTCTTAAAATCAGCAACATATCCGATCAGGATATCCGGAAGATATTTTGAACTGACATGACTTGTTACTACTGCTCCACTGGGGGAAATTTCCACTTCTGCGCTTACATCAGTAAATTCCAGGAGATTATCCTCCATCAATGTAAGGGAACCATTAACCATACAGAGTTCAGATGTATCCCGGAACTTTGCACTGACAGAACTTTCATCATCAATAATAGACCTTACAGTCGAATAATCAGGGCCGGAATCAGTTATAATACCTACAAGTCCACCGGAAGCAACTACGTTCATATCTTTGCAGATACCGTCCCGGGTACCTTTGTCTATCGTAAAGGTGTTGAACCATTTACCGGGATTTTTGGCAATAATATGGGCAGCAGTCATCTCATAATCTCCGTATTTATCGGAAAGCCCCATCTGTTCCCGTAATCTGTACAGTTCATTCCGGTCATTCTCGCCCTTGAGAAGCTGTAGAGTCAGATCATCAACCTGAGAACGGAGTTCGGCATTTTCCATTTCCAGTTCTTCAATTGTCTTACCCTGCTGAATCAGGTCTGATATCCATAATCCTATTGAATTGATACCCTTCTGGGCCGGAACTGCCACAACCGATGCGACATATCTGAAGGGTGCCCTGACTTTGTCACTGACAGCGGACAGTAAAATAAGTGCCAGACATAATGCACAGAGGATACCCAGTATAACCTTTGGATTTACATGTCTGACAGATCGTTCATCCCTGGGTGCTTTATGGACTTTGACATAGCTGATGATCTTTCGGACGCTGTTGATGCTCTTTTCCTGAATGGTAAGAGGAGCGTCAGCATCTTTAAGCTTCTTCCGGTTTTTGCTGCGATCAGCATATTCACTGAAGCGTTCTGAAGCAATATGTTCTTCTGCTTTTCTTTTCGCAGTACGCTTTATGTATCCGACCATTTTCGAATCAGCGTTCCTGACAATATTATTTCTCAGGGTGTCTGAGGCAATTCTGTGATCAATATTTATTTTTGATGTTGTTTTTTTCTTTTTTTCAGGCATCAGTTATACTCTTTCTCTTTAGGTATATACCTCACAGAGTCAAATCTTGAATTATTAAGAATAGTGGTAACACCGCGGATAGTGCTGTTTGCAGGATCCTTCAGCAGTTTAACCTTTATACCGGTAACTCTTGCAAAAAGGCTGCCGATGTTTTTCATTGAAGCAGACCCGCCGAGAAGGTAAATACCGTTTTCGATAATATCCGCAGCTAGTTCCGGAGGAGTTTTTTCAAGGGTGTTTCTTATAAGATCCAGCAGGGGCATAAGGGCACCTTTTACTGCATTGTTGACAAGATCTGATGAAATTATGGTTCTGGCAGGCAGTCCTGAAGCCATCTGGCTTGCAAATATTTTCATTTCCCCCGGTTCGGGTTTTTCACCCATATCTGCAAGATTGATTTTTAATGCTTCAGCTGTTTTATATCCTATAAGCTTTTGTTCTGTCTGCTTTACGGCATTTATAATGGCCTCATCAAATTTCCTGCCGGCAATCTTTACAGAATGGTTGATAACGATACTTCCAAGGGACATAACTGTCAGGTCTGTGGTGTCAGCTCCCATGTTAACTATGAAATTGCCTTTCGGACTCTTGATATCTATTCCGCAGCCGATTGCATCAGCAACACTTTTTTCAACCATTGAAATCGATCTGGCACGGAGCTTTGAATTTGCCACAAGCTCATGAAAAGCTCTTTTTTCGACTTCGGTGGTATCAGTAGGTACTGAGATAAGAAAATGCCCGCCTTTGATATTTTTGCCCCGGTTTAGCTTTTTATATATATACTCAAGTATCATCTGCATTTTATCGATTTCAGATATGACGC
Source organism: Parasporobacterium sp. (assembly GCA_021443845.1). Taxonomy (GTDB): domain Bacteria; phylum Bacillota; class Clostridia; order Lachnospirales; family Lachnospiraceae; genus RGIG5612. The sequence continues at coordinate 32,214 of JABUTA010000001.1, read as the reverse complement.
TGTCATGGACAGGGAAATCAACATCTATATTTTCAGGGGCACGTTCATACATATCAAAAGCATCATTGCCGTATCCGATGATATACTTTTTATCTTTTACGGCAATGAAATTTTTCTCAGATATGAATGTACCTGCACTTAACGATGATAATCTGATATTCCATGTACCTATATCAAGTCCGAATTTATCTTCACTCATGGATTAACTCCTTTTCTCTGAAACTGAAGTAAGTATTATCTCCTATTATAATGTGATCCAGCAGTTTTATGCCTATAAGCCTGCCTGCGTTATATATTTCTTCGGTAAATTCCTTATCTGCAACACTGGGACTGCAGTTTCCGGAGGGATGATTATGAAGCAGAATCATCCAAACAGCTTCAAACTTCAGGGCAGTAATAAAAATATCCCTGGCTGATGTTATGGAAGCATTTACAGTTCCTGTGGAAAGAACATGTTCTTTAATCAGTCTGCAGGCTGAATCCAACAACAATAGAACAACTGTCTCTCTTTTTTCGTGACGAAGTTGTTCCATGTAATAATTACTGACTGTTTCGGGATCATTAAAGACCAGACGGGACCGGACGCGGCTTTGAGATATTCTTAAAGATAATTCTGATATGGCCAATATCTGTATGGCTTTTACCTTTCCTATTCCCTTGATCTTTATAAGCTGCTCAAAGTCATAGTCAAAAATATTCAGTATAGATATATTATCGTTACCGCTGTGGGTAAGTATTTTTCTCGCCAGTTCCACTGAAGACAGTTCCGCCGATCCTGTCCTCAGTATTATGGCCAGAAGTTCGGCATCTGAAAGTGCTTTCGGGCCATAATTTATAAATTTCTCATCAGGTCTGTTTTCAGGCAGTAAATTTTTAATTGTATTATTATGCATTAAGCTTCCTTTCCGGAAACCTCTGCACATTCAGGTTAAAGAGATTTTAGCATAAACATACGCAAAATCCAAACATATTCAGTCAGATTCTCCCACAGCCTGAGCTGCTCTCATTACAGCATATCTGCCGTGTTCAAAGGTAAGTGCTCCCTGATAAAATACTATGTATGGCTCACGCATGGGTCCGTCTGCTGACAGTTCTATGGAAGAGCCTGAAATGAAGGCTCCGCTGGCCATTATGATGCTGTCGGAATATCCGGGCATATCTGCACCTACAGGTTTTACATAGCTGTCAACATATGATGAAGCCTGGATCTCACCGCAGAAAAGATTGATTTTTTCCGGTGAATTTAAAGTAATGGCTTCCACTATGCAGTGATGTTTGTCTGAAGCAGCAGGCAATGCAGCATATCCCAGGTCTTCAAAAAGTGCGGCAGCAAATGCAGCGGATTTTACAGCATTGGCTGTTACGGATGGTGCAAGGGAAAGACCCTGGAACAATGCTTTTAATATGCCAAGTGAACCTCCCACCTCTTTGCCCAGTCCGGGAGCGGTAAGTTTATATGAACACCTCTCGATAAGATCTCTTCTTCCCACCAGGTAACCACCCATGGGAGCAAGTCCGCCCCCTGGATTTTTTATAAGTGATCCTGCACAGATGTCGGCTCCATGATCAGTAGGTTCGTCATAATCAACGAATTCTCCATAGCAGTTATCTACGAAAGCAATAAGATCAGGTTTGATATTTTTTGCGAATGCAATTGCTTTGCCTATGTGTTCAGGGGAGAATGACAGTCTGTCACCGTAACCTTTGGAACGTTGTATATAAACAATTTTCGTCCGTTCATTAATTGCTTTTTCAATACCTTCATAATCAAATTCCGAACCATCTATAAGTTCTGTTATTGAATGTGTAATACCCATTTCCTTAAGGGATCCGGGACATTCCTGTATACCTATGGACTTTTCAAGGCTGTCATAGGGCTTTCCTGTTATGAAAAGTATTTCATCTCCAGGAAGAAGCAGTGACGAAAGGCCCAGATATAATGCATGGGTACCACAGGTTATCTGAGGCCGGACCAGAGCATCCTCTGTATGAAAAATATCAGAATAGACTTTTTCAAGCTTTTCACGGCCTGTTTCATTGTATCCGTAACCTGAACCTGCTGCAAAATCCGATTCTGATACCCGGTTGTTTATAAAGCTTTTCAGAACTTTATACTGATTTGCCTCTGAAATATCATCTGCTTCCTTATACACATCTGCCAGCCGTTTTTCACAGCCTGCAGCCATGTTGAGTATTTTTTCATCAATATCAGGATATCTGAACAATTTTTTTCTCCTTTAAAATGTTTATGATATGACTCAGCATCTGACTATTGTCAGCAAAATCCTTATAATCCATCCATATCACATCTTTTTCCCTTCTGAACCATGTGAGCTGTCTTTTTGCAAAATGCCGTGTGCTCTGCTTTATTATGGAAACTGTTTCGTTAAAATCTGCCCTGCCGTTTATATAACTTATCATTTCCTTATAGCCAAGACCCTGCATTGCCAGAGAATCTTCCGGCACACCACCCTTCAGCAGATCCCGGACTTCATTTTCAAGACCTGATTCGATCATCAGGTCTACCCTTCTGTTGATCCGGTCGTAAATGACTTCCCTTGACCTGTTAAGCACGATATATGCAGAATTGTAACAGGATTCCCTCTGATGCTGTTCTCTGTTATGTACAGAAATGGGACTGCCGGTATCATGGTAATATTCAAGGGCTCTTATGACTCTTTTTGTATTGTTTGCATGAATGGCTGCTGCGGAATCCGGGTCAATCTTTTTAAGCATTTCATGAAGGTATTCCGGTCCGTTTTCTGCATTTATTTCCTCAAGCTGCTGTCTGTAGGACCTGTCTGAATCAGTTTCAGTGAAATCAACGTCATACAGGACAGACTGTATATAAAAACCGGTTCCGCCGACTATTATGGGAATCTTTCCCCTGGATAATATATCATTAATATATTTTACGGCCCTTGTTTTGAATTCATATACATTGAATTCTTCCTCAGGTTCCAATTCATCAATCAACCAGTGCCTGATGCCATGCATCTCAGATTCCGATATCTTTGCAGTACCGATATCAAAACCCTTATATACCTGCATGGAATCAGCGCTGATTATTTCACCGTTTATTTTTTCTGCCAGTGCTATCGAGAGATCGGTTTTTCCGACTGCCGTAGCACCGGAAATAATGATCAGAGGTTTTTTTGTCATATTATACGTTTGAATTTTTTCTCCAGTTCATATCTGGACATAGTTATGATAGTTGGACGGCCGTGAGGACAGTTATAAGGATTGTCCAGGGTAAGAAGTTCATCTATAAGCCTGTCTGCTTCTGCATGAGAAAGCCTTGTGCCTCCTTTAACAGCTGCCCTGCAGGCGGCTGTTGCTGCCCTGTCTGTAATAATATCCGGAACTGTGCCGGCAGAGATATCAGATAGTTCGGACAGCAGTGTCATAAAAAGCTGGCGGCTGTCAGTTGAATAAATGTCAGCCGGTACTGCACTTACAGAATATTCACTTCCTCCGAAATGCTCGAATTCAAATCCTATGTCATAAAATTGTTTTTTGTACTTTTCGGCAGTTTCCATTTCCCGCGGAGATAAGGTTACGATAATCGGAGGAATTATATACTGGGAATAATGATCGCCGTTTTTCAGTTTTTTCATGAACCGTTCATAAAGTACCTTCTCATGAGCGGCATGCTGATCAATTATATACAGTTTCCCGTCAAATTCTACCAGCCAGTATGTATCAAATACCTCACCGATTATACGATGCATTGGTCTGGAGGCTTCTGACAGGAATCGGTCGGCAGGAAAAACACTCTGTTTACCGTCTGATGTACAGCCGGATGAATTGTCGTCAGACATATGCCCTTTTGCATAAAGATCATCTTCTTTCAGAGAAACTGCTGAAACTGTGTGGGAATCTTCAGTAATATTTTCAGACGTGCCGGCATTATACTTGATATCATCACTGTAAAAACCTGTATTACCGGAAAAATGAGGAGCATTCTTTACAGGAAAATCATTCAGCAGTTTAAAAAGTCTTTCATCTTTCTGCTTTTCAAAAGGTTCCGGAATGTACTGCTTCACAGTATCATGCTTCATACTTCCGGTATTATCTTTAAAAGATGCTTCCGGAATGTTTTCTCTGGAGGTTATGCGTTTTCTGATGATCTCATATATGGATTCAAAAACAGTTTCATTATTGAAAAATCTGATCTCCATTTTTGAAGGATGAACATTTACATCAATCAGTTCCGGCTCAATAATAATATTTAGAACGGCAAAAGGAAATGTCCCCTTCATCTGATAGCCGGTATACGCATCTTCAAGGGCTTTCTGGATTATTCTGTCTTTTATATAACGTCCGTTTATATAGAAAAATTCAAAGCTGCGGTTGCCTCTTGCAATTTCAGGCTTTCCCGTAAAACCCTCCACCCTGAGAATGTCATTACCGTCATTGATTTCCAGGAGATTTGCTGTTATATCCCTGCCGAAAACGGAATATATGGTATCTTTCAGAATTCCGTTTCCTGATGTGCTGAGGCGAACAGATCCGTTGGAAGTGAACTTGAACGAAATGTCCGGCCTTGAAAGTGCTATTCTCTGTACTGTATCAAGAATGTACCCGGCTTCAGTCTGATCAGACTTTAAAAATTTAAGCCGGGCAGGTGTATTATAAAACAGATCTCTGACTATTATCGTAGTTCCTTCCGGGAGACCGGCCTCACATACAGATTCCTCCGTACCGCCGTTTATTTTATAAATCACACCCGTAAGAGAGTCTTCAGTTTTAGTACAGAGCTCAGTTCTTGAAACAGCAGCAATGGAAGAAAGTGCTTCACCTCTGAATCCCAGCGTACTGATAAATGAAAGGTCAGATGCATCATTAATCTTGCTGGTGGAATGTCTTAAAAATGCAATGCCGATCTGATCTGCGGCAATCCCTGAGCCGTTATCGGTAATTCTTATAAGGGATTTTCCACCGTCTTTTATTTCCACTGACACGGCAGAAGAACCTGCATCTATGGAATTCTCAACAAGTTCTTTTACTATTGAAGCAGGTCTGTCTATTACTTCACCGGCTGCAATCTTATCTATTGTATTTTTATCAAGAAGTTTAATCATAATTCAGCAATAACCCGCAGAAGTCTCGAAACCGGCAATCCTACTACGTTATTATAATCACCGTTAATCCTTTCGACCAGGAAAACGCCCAGACCCTGTATGCCGTATGCCCCGGCCTTATCCATGGGTTCACCTGTTTCTATATACGAAATGATTTCATTTTTTGAAATATCGTAAAATTTAACTTCTGTTTTTTCGCAAAAACTTAATATTTTATCATATTTTGTGTCAAAAACTGTAACTCCGGTGTATACAGCATGGGTTCTGCCTGATAACCCGGAAAGCATATTATATGCTTCATTTTTATCAGCAGGTTTGCCCAGTATTTTTCCGTCATGCACTACTACTGTATCAGCTCCGATGATAATATAGTCCGTATCCTTATCAGACAGCACCGCAGCTGCCATGCATTTCCTTCGTGAAAGTTCTTCAACATATTCCGAAGGTTCTGTTGAATCTATATTTTCGTCACATTCTGGTGAAACAATATCAAAAGTCAGTCCTGCCTGTGTTAGCAGATCCCGCCGTCTGGGAGAAGACGATGCAAGTATTATTTTTTTCAAAATATAAATTACCTCAAATGAGCTGCTGCAGCTCATACAGTGTATTGATAGCTTCCAAAGGAGTTATCCTATCCAGATTTAAACCTTTAAGTTTTTTATGAACAATATCGTCTGCAGTTGTTAGTACAAACTGGCCATTTTTATCCTGGGGGATATTAAATGACGGCTGTGGTCTGTAAATAATTTCTTTTACAGTATCAGGGGATGCAGCCTGTGCAATATCTGCACTGATCAGCTGTTTTACTATCTCATTTGCTCTTCCGGTTATCTCATCAGGTACACCCGCAAGGCGTGCTACCTGAATACCGTAGCTTTTATCTGCACCGCCCCGGATTATTTTTCTGAGGAAAATAATATCTTCCCCCTGTTCCATAACGCTTATGCAGTAGTTTTTTACCCCGTCAATGGTGCCCTCAAGTTCAGTAAGTTCGTGATAATGTGTTGAAAAGAAAGTCTTTGCTCCGCATTTGTTTTTATCTGCAATATATTCTACCACAGCCCATGCAATACTCAGACCATCATAGGTACTGGTTCCCCGGCCTATTTCATCAAGAATGATCAGTGATGAAGCAGTAGCATTTCTCAATATATTGGACACCTCTGTCATTTCGACCATAAATGTGCTCTGTCCGCTTGCAAGGTCATCTGAGGCTCCGACTCTTGTAAATATCCTGTCGCATGTGGAGATATTCGCTTCTTCAGCAGGTACAAAACTGCCGGTACAGGCCATTAACACTATAAGAGCCAGCTGTCTCATGTAAGTAGATTTACCGGCCATGTTAGGCCCGGTTATGATGCTTACACGGTTATCATCCTGATCTGCAAATGTATCATTGGGAATGAAACGGCCCTCTTCCATCATGGTCTCAACTACAGGATGACGTCCGTTGCGGATATCCACAATGCCTTTTGAATTGATGTGAGGCCTTACATATCTGTTCCGTTCTGCCACATAGGCCAGAGAACAGAAAGCATCTATTGCGGAAACGGCCCGGGCTGTCATCTGTATCCTGCTGACCTGGGATGCAACAGTTTCCCGGATTTCAGTAAAGATATCATATTCAAGGGAAAACAGTTTCTCTTCGGCGCCGAGAATAATGTCTTCCAGTTCTTTAAGTTCGTCAGTAATATACCTTTCGGCATTAACCAGAGTCTGCTTTCGCATGTATCTGTCCGGAACCTTGTCCTTGAAAGTATTTGTGACTTCAATATAATAACCGAATACTTTATTGTATCGTATCTTCAGGCTCTTTATGTCAGTAGCCTCTCTCTCCTTTTCCTCAAGTTCAGCCAGCCATGATTTACCCTCAACTTTGGAATTCCTGAGCATATCTATTTTTTCAGAATACCCTGACCTTATAATACCGCCTTCTTTAATGGTTACAGGGGCATTTTCATCGATTGCCCTGTCTATAAGGTCGAAAATATCCTCAAGGGGATCCATATCTGTGTATATCTGTGTAAGAAGGCTGCTGTGGAAGCTGCTCAGAATACGTTTGATAAAGGGAATCATCTCAAGGGATTTTTTAAATGCAATAAGATCCCTCGGGCTGGCGGATTTGTATGAAATACGTGCCATAAGTCTCTCAAGGTCATAAATGGGATTCAGATATTCTCTGATCTCGTCCCTGTCTATGAGCATTGAATTAAGTTCTTCAATGGCATCCTGTCTCCGGTTTATCTCATCAGCATCAATTAACGGCTGTTCTATAAATGATCTCAGGAGACGGGCGCCCATGGCAGTCTTTGTTTTGTCGAGTACCCATAGAAGTGAACCCTTCTTGTTTTTTTCTCTCATTGTTTCCACAAGTTCGAGGTTTCTTCTGGTGGAATGATCGATGATCATATATTTACTGGCAGAATATGTCTGAATTCTGTTAAGGAACTCAAGACTTGTTTTCTGCGTTTCGTAAAGATATTTCAGAAGTGCTCCCACACAAAGTACAGAGCCTGAATATTCGTTTAATCCCAGACCGGAAATATCTATAACATTAAAATGTTTTTTTATGATCTCAGCACAGGTTTCTTCCTCAAAATATGAATCAGATATTGTGTAGCATGTAATACCGAGTTTGTCTTTAAGATAATCATGATCAACAGGAGCCATGAGAAAAGACTGGTTGGATATTATTTCAGCTACTGAAAACTTGTTGATCTCATCCATTAACACTGAAGCTGACTCGACCTGTGTGGTAAGAAAATCACCGGTACTGATGTCAACAAGGGCTGCTGCATAATAATCAGCTGCATAATATATGCACATGAGATAATTGTTCTTGCTTTCATCCAGAGCCAGGTTATTTATATTTGTACCGGGAGTAACAACTTTTATTACTTCTCTTTTCACAAGCCCTTTTGCAAGTCTGGGATCTTCCACCTGTTCGGCAATAGCAACCTTATATCCGAGAGATACCAGTCTGTTAAGATAAGTATCAACAGCATGAAAAGGGACCCCGCACATAGGAGCCCTTTCTTCCAGACCGCAGTCTTTACCTGTTAATGTGATTTCCAGAGCTTTTGACGCAGTAAGTGCATCATCAAAAAACATTTCATAAAAATCACCAAGTCTGTAAAACAGGATGCAGTCATTGTATTGTTTTTTTGTCTCAAGATACTGAGACATCATGGGCGATAGTGCCATAATAGTAAAATCCTTTTGCTTCGTCTAAGTGAACATTGATAACAGATCCTATAAGATCACTGCTTCCCTTAAAGTGAACAATGCTGTTATTGGAGAGCCGTCCGGAAATAAGGGACGGGTCTCTGGAATTGACTTCTTCTGCCATAACTTCCATTGTACAGCCTTCATAAAGAGCTGTCTGCTCTTTAGATATCTCTGTAACAAGATCCAGAAGTCTCCGGAATCTTTCATCCACAATATCCTTCGGAACCTGGTCAGGCATTTCAGCGGCTTTTGTACCGGTACGTTTTGAATATATAAATGTAAAGGCACTGTCAAACCTGACTTTCCTTACCACATCCAGGGTTTCCTGGAAATCTTCTTCTGTTTCTCCGGGAAATCCGACAATGATATCAGTTGTTATTGATACCCCGGGAATTTCGCGGCGTATTTTTTCTGCCAGGGAAATATAGGTTTCCTTATCATAACGTCTGTTCATGATCTTAAGTATTCTGCTGCTGCCTGACTGCAGCGGAAGATGAACATGCCTGCATATGGAAGGATTATCTCTTATGACTTCAATAAGCTCATCGGAAAGATCTTTGGGATGTGATGTCATGAACCGCACTCTCCTGATTCCTTCCACTTCGGAAACCTGCTTAAGAAGCTGAGGAAAACTGATATCGGCTTTATAGGAATTAACATTCTGTCCCAGCAGCATTATTTCAGTAACTCCATCAGCTGAAAGTCTTCGTACTTCGCTGATGATTTCTTCAGGACTTCTGCTTCTTTCCCTGCCTCTTACATAGGGAACAATACAGTAGCTGCAGAAATTATTGCAGCCGAACATGATATTCACTCCGGATTTATAATTGAATTTACGTTCTGAAGGAAGATTTTCAACAATTTTGTCTGTACCTTCCAGCAATTCTGTCTGATTACGATCTTCTGCAAGATACATGAACAGCAATTCCGCAAGCTTATAAATATTGTGAGTTCCAAAGATCAGATTAACATGTCTGTAACTCTTTTTTATAGTCTCTACAACATGCTTTTCCTGCATCATACATCCGCAGACCGCTGTGATCATATCCGGATTGCGTTTTTTATATGTTTTAAGAACACCGAGTCTTCCATATACTCTTTCGTTTGCATTTTCACGGACAGTACAGGTATTATACAGTACAAAATCAGACTGTTCACTGTCTGATTCTTCATAGCCGATGGTTTTCAGGATTCCGAGCAGCTTCTCTGAATCTTTTGCATTCATCTGACAGCCGAAGGTATTAATACAGCAGGTAAGCTTTCTGCCCTTCAGGTTTTCTTTTTCTGTAATGATCTTTCTGCACTCATCTGCAAAAAAGTATTGTCTGGCAGGTTCTTCAGCCGGTGCTTCAGCCAGTATTTTGTCAATAAGTTTTCTTTCCATATTTTAGTGATCAGCAATATATATATAATATTCTTTATTTCTGCAGCAGGAAGTATGATAATGACTTTTCTCATCCATTAGGAGTTCAAGTCCCGGATATGAATATATGTGCATCCTCTGCTTCTTTCCGAGGGATTCTGTTATGAAAATATCACTGTACAGAGCCCTGAATTCTTCACCGTAAAATGCAATATCCGATGATGCCTTGCGAAGATTGAAGAATGAGGTTGTGCCCTCTGTCTGTTTTCTTACGTAAGGTACATGATCCAGTACATATGTTATATAAAGATCATCCGGGTTAAAACTGTTTACGCTGTATTCCAGCCGCTCACCGGTATCACTGTTATAAAAAACACACTTAACATTTTTTCTGTCTGCATCTGCAATACAGAAATGTATATATTCGTCTGTAACAAAAGGACCGGTAATATGCCTGTCAAAATAAACTGACTCAATAAGGATCATATCCACAGATTCATTTGCAAGAGTGATATCTGCAATGAGCTTTGCGGATGTTGTAATATACACACTTTCTATAAGAGCTTCATTTTCATTGGCACTGTCAAGCCTGTCATCTTCAAGAAATGAATACCCGGTCTTAAGCATTATCCTGGTATCGGAAACGGGAATTATGGAACTGATACCGTTATTTATAAAATTAGGATCCTTTACGGTTGTTACTTCCCCGTTCTCCAGATTGCATAAGGCAAGCCTGAAGGCAATATTGCCCATGAGATTTTCTATATCTGTGTTCTGGATAGTCTCAGTCTGTATGAGAACCGAAGTATCACTCAGTATGAAAAGCCTGATTTTCTTGCTGTTATCAAGGACTTCTGTGCTTTCTGTAACATAGCAAAGCCTGATTTCCTGATCATCTTCAATAGAATATCTGTAGATTGAAAAAAGCAGCCTTCCATCCTCTGTAACTTCATAAGAGGAATAAAAAATATCCTGATTGTTCCAAATAGCTGACCGTATATCTATCAGGTCGTATTTTTTTCTCTCGGGAACTATCTCTCTGATAAAATTACAGACAGGATCATACAGAAAAATCTGTATTCTTCTGCTGTCTGATGAGTCCCGGCAGTACTCTGCAATGTACTTTCCCTTTGCCTCTGCATATATAAGATTTTCGGATTTTCGTATTAGTTTAATATCCATAACCAGATAAATATAGCACAAAGCATTCAATAATTCAAACGTATCACTGAAGGGGCATATACTGTGTGCAGATTTTTTCAAATACCTTTATTCCGTCGATTGCAGCGCTTGTGATGCCTCCTGCATATCCTGCGCCTTCGCCTGCCGGATATATTCCCGAAACAGAAGCCTGAAGGCTTTCATTACGTTCTATTCGTACAGGTGAGGAAGTTCTGGATTCAACTGCCGACAGTATTACATCCGGATCGTCAAATCCTTTGATTTTCCTGCCGAATGCATGCATTGCTTCGATAATATCATTGCAGATGCTTTCCGGAAGTATATTACGGATATTTCCGTATGAAGTTCCGCCCTTATGAACCGGTCTTAATCTGTTAAAGGATTCCGAAACATTACCTGACTCAAAATCTCCAAGTGTCTGACTGACTATCAGACCTCCCCCTTCAATATATGTCCTGTGTTCCAGTTCCTGCTGAAAAGCTATGTTTTCAGCAGGATCGTCAGAGGGTCTGACAGCTGCAACTATTGCTGCATTGGCATTATCAGAACTTCTTCCCGAATAACTCATTCCGTTAACACAGGTATACCCTTCCTCGGAAGAAGAATTGACCACATAGCCTCCGGGGCACATGCAGAATGAATATACACTGGTACCTGCACTGCTTCTGTATGTGAGTTTATAATCTGCAGGGGGCAGAAGACAGGCATATTCACCGTATTGTGACTCGTTTATCATCTCCTGTGTATGTTCTGCCCTTACACCCACGGCAAAGGGCTTTGCAGTGACAGCAAGTCCTGATTTTCCGATAATATAACTGAATGTATCCCGTGCTGAGTGTCCTATGGCAAGAACAACGGCTTCTGCAGGAATGAACTCTTCTGCGTTAACGATAATACCCTTTATTTTGCCGTCAACTGATATGAATTCCCTGAAGCATGTATTGAATCTTACTTCGCCTCCGAGAGATATGATATGCTGCCTCATATTCTTAACCACAATCGCAAGAATATCTGTACCTATATGAGGTTTTCCTGCATAGAGTATTTCTTCAGGTGCACCGTTTTTGACAAAAGTTTCCAGAACCAGGCGGTTTCTGCCCAGTGGATCATTAACACCTGTATTGAGCTTTCCGTCAGAAAATGTTCCTGCTCCCCCTTCACCGAACTGAACGTTGCTTTCAGAATCAAGCACTCCGGTGTTCCAGAATGCCTCTACAGTCTTCTTCCGTTCCTCAACACATTGACCTCTTTCAATAAGTAATGGGCAAAAGCCTGCTTCTGCGAGAAAATAGGCACAGAAAAGTCCTGCAGGTCCGCTTCCTATAACAACAGGACGATGTTCAAGAGGCATACTGCCGGTGGGCGGAAAATCATAAATTTTCGTATCGGATATGCTGACATGGGAATTTCTGCATCTTTTGAGAATATATTCTTCGTTCTGTACAGTCACATCAACAGTATAAACATACATTATATTACCGGGGTCACGGGCATCTATTGATTTTTTTATAATTATAAATTCAAGAAGCCCCGCGGTATTAACCCGAAGCTTCTTTGAAACAGCATTTATCAGATCCTGCCTGTTATGATTGATTTTTAATCTGATTTGAGAAATTCTCAGCATATTTATAATCTCAGTGCCTGTCTTGCTTTGAGAGCACGACCGCATATTGCTGCAGTACTGAAGGCCCACTGGAGGTTATATCCTCCGCAAATGCCATTGACATCAAGCACCTCTCCCGTAAAGAACAGCCCTTTAATTTTCATTGATTCCATAGTACGTGAATTAACATCGCCGGTGTATATACCTCCGGCAGTAGTCTGGGCATTTTCAAAAGCCATAAGCTCATAAGGATGCACCTGGAATACTTTGATAAGACGTGCAATTGCCACACACATGGATTCAACGGAAGAATTATCCTTTACATGGGCATACTGGCGCAGAATAACCATCGCAACATTTTTATTGAGAAGACCTATAAGCATCCTTTCATCCGGTTTGATTTCCTTTAAATCACTATGGTTAAGTCTGTAATTATTCTGAAGGAGCTTCACAAGATCCACAAGAGCTATATCCGGAAGAAAGTCTATGGAAATAACAGGCTGTTCACCTATTGAAAGCATATAACCGATAATTGATGAAATCTGAAATGTGGGTATTCCGGAAATACCGTAATCTGTGAACTGGATATTTCCGTGAACATTAATGTCTCTGTTATCCGCCTTAAATGCAAGCTTTCCGTCAGTTCTGGTACCCTTCAGATATTTAAAAAAATCATCACGGCACCTTATGCCGCATAAAGCCGGAATAGGCTCTACAAGCTCGTGGCCGAATGACTGAGCCATCTTATAACCACTTCCGTCATTTCCTGTATTTGCCCCGGCAAGTCCCCCTGTGGCAATAACGAGATTGGTACACTCAAACATGGAATCCACAACAAACAGAGCATCTTTTTTCTTGGTAATGGTTTTCACATCGTGACCGGTCCTTATTTCTATACCCAGGTCTTCACACCTGGATCTGAGGATTTCAAGAACTGTTGAAGCCTGCTCGGACCGGGGATAAACATATCCGTTTTTGTCAATACAGAACAATCCGTTTTCCGCAAAAAAATTAACTGTGTCATGACAGTCAAACTGCTTTATTACCTCATGGTAAAAAAGAGGATCACCGGATGTCATATAAGGAACAAGACCTTCCGGATTGCTGCCGAACAGATCAACAGATGCATTTACATTGGTAAGATTGCATCTGCCGTTTCCTGTTGAAAGAATTTTCTTTCCCGGTATGTTATTATGATCCAGTATGAGGATTGAATTATTTTCTGTTTTTGCGTGAATGGCGGTGCATAAACCAGATGCACCGCCACCAACAATAATTATATCATAATACATATAAACTTAATCTTCATCCTTTGTCTGACGAGCAGCAACTTCCTTCTGCTGAACATCTGCATGAGCCTGCTCATAACGTGCAAATTCATAAGAGAAATCACCGTAACCGCCTGTCATTGAGCGAAGATCTGTATTGTATCCGTAAAGCTCTGACATAGGAATATCTGCCTCAATGCAGGTCTTGCCCGGCTCTTCGGGATTCATTCCCAGAACACGTCCTCTTCTCTTGTTAAGATCACCCATTACATCACCTGTGAAATCATTCGGAACAGTAACCTTGAGAGAAGCAATAGGCTCAAGAAGAACAGGATTTGCAGCCATGAAGCCCTTCTTGAATGCAAGTGTAGAAGCCATCTTGAACGACATTTCGTTTGAATCTACAGGATGGTAAGAACCATCGATAAGTGTAGCCTTAACACCTACAACAGGATAATTTGCAAGAGGTCCTCTGAGAACGCATTCCTGGATACCCTTTTCTACTGCCGGGAAGAAGTTTCTCGGAACAGATCCGCCGAAGATCTTCTCTTCGAATACATAAGGTGTTTCAAGATCACCTGATGGTTCGAAGATCATCTTAACATGTCCGTACTGTCCGTGACCGCCTGACTGCTTCTTATGCTTTCCTTCAACTTCTGCAGTCTTTCTGAGAGTCTCACGGAACGGGAATGCAGGCTTTTCGAGGATGATCTCAACTTTATATTTTTCCTTCATCTTAGATGCAACAACATCAAGCTGCTGATCGCCGATACCATAGATAAGTGCCTGTTTGTTTTCTTCATCAGCAACAACTCTGAGTGTCTTATCCTCTGCACAGAGCTTTGCAAGTGAAGATGATATCTTATCCTCTTCGCCTTTGTTTGCTGCAGAATACTTCTTGTATGTGTAAGGCTGTGAGTATACAAACTTGTAAAGTGTGATAGGAGCCTCTTTTCTTGAAAGGGTATCACCTGTCTTTGCAAGGTCAAGCTTGCCTATGGCACCGATATCACCCGGCTGGAGTTCCTTGACTTCTTCTACCTTTGAGCCTCTCATGATATACAGTTTGGCAATCTTTTCAGACTGGCCTGACTCAGCGTTGTAAAGCATATCATCAGCCTTAAGTACACCTGAATATACCTTAACCAGTGAATATTTACCGATGAACGGGTCGATGATAGTCTTGAATACATATGCTGCAAGAGGTCCGGCAGGATCACATTTGCACTCATAAACCTCATCCGTATTGGCATCGTTGCCTGATCTGATGGTAGGTGATGTAGCAGGATCCGGGAAATATGTCTTAATAGCATTCATAAGAGTAACTGTTCCGAAGTTCTTGATCGCAGAACCTGCAAATACAGGCACAATGTCACCCTCTGTTACTGCAGTATGAAGTGCGTTAAGGATTTCTTCGTCTGTAAATTCTTCACCGCCGAAGTATTTTTCCATAAGTTCTTCAGATGTTTCAGCAACATTTTCCATGATGCTTTCTCTTACTTCTGCAGCAGAATCCTGAAGATCTGCAGGGATAGCACATTCTTCGGCTGTTCCGTTTGGTTTGTATTTATATGCCTTCTGAGCAATAACATCAACATAGCCTGCAATAGCACCGCCTTCTCTGAACGGAATCTGGAAAGGTGCTATCTTGTTGCCGAAATTGGCCTTCAGATCAACACATATCTTCTGATAGTCAGCATTTGCATCGTCCATACCGGATACGAACATGATCCTTGGAACTCCGAATTTTTCGCAGAAAGCCCAGCCTTTGGCAGTACCTACTTCAACACCTGATTTTGCATTGACAACGATTACAGCTCCGTCACAGACACTGAGAGCATCTTCTGTAGCACCGATAAAATCGAAATAACCCGGTGTGTCAAGTAAGTTGATCTTGATTCCATCATATTCAACAGGAATTACAGTTGAATTGATAGAGAATTTTCTTTTGATTTCTTCTTTATCAAAGTCGGATATAGTATTTCCATCCGTAATATTACCCATTCTGCTGATGATGCCGGTAGAAAAAGCCATTGCTTCTGCAGTGGTGGATTTACCTGCACCGCCATGTCCCATTAAAATGACGTTTCTGATGTTTTCTGTCTTATAAACATTCATGAAAAATACCTCCAATTATTTTTTTCATATGTCATATGAGTAAATATTACTAAAAAATGTATTGATTTTCAAGGTAAAAAAATCAGCACATCAGAGTACAATAATTTACATATGAAACATGTATAATTTCAGTAAGAAGAACACTTGATGCTTCATATTGACTGACAAAAAAAGTTGACAAAAAGGATGGCGTGTTGTAACATTTAGTCGAACATTAGTTCGTGTCTGCTAAAAGGAGATTTATATGGATAATAACGAAAAAAGAAAAGCACTGGATGCTGCTATCAGCAAAATTGAAAAAGATTACGGAAAAGGTTCCGTCATGAAGCTGGGTGACAAATCTGCCATGGATGTGGAAACCATACCTACAGGCTCTATCAGTCTTGATAAGGCTCTTGGCGTAGGCGGTATCCCTAAGGGACGTATAATCGAGATTTACGGTCCTGAAGCCAGCGGAAAGACTACTCTGGCACTTCATATAGTTGCAGAAGTTCAGAAATCAGGTGGTATTGCGGGATTTATTGATGCAGAGCATGCTCTTGACCCCAAATATGCAAAGGATATCGGTGTTGATGTTGACAATCTTTACATATCACAGCCTGATTACGGTGAGCAGGGACTCGAGATATGCGAGACCATGGTTCGGTCCGGTGCCATTGACATTATAGTTGTTGACTCAGTTGCGGCCCTTGTTCCCAAGCATGAGATTGAAGGTGAAATGGGTGAGGCAACAGTAGGTGCTCAGGCAAGGCTCATGAGCCAGGCTCTCAGAAAGCTTACTGCAGTTGCCAATAAAACAGGCTGCTCTATCATTTTTATCAATCAGCTCCGTGAAAAAATCGGTGTCTTTTACGGACCGTCGGAAACAACAACCGGTGGCCGTGCCCTTAAGTTTTACGCATCAGTGCGTATCGATATAAGAAGGATCGAATCCATCAAGCAGGCCGGGGAAGTTATAGGAAACCGTGTCAGGGCAAAGGTTGTCAAAAATAAAGTCGCCCCACCCTTCAGAGAGGCGGAATTTGATATTATTTTCGGTGAAGGCATTTCAGCTGTAGGTGATATCCTCGACCAGGCAGTTGAATTCGGAATCATAGGCAAATCCGGCGCATGGTTCTCCTATAATTCCGAAAAGATCGGTCAGGGCCGTGAAAATACAAAGAACTACCTTAAGAGCAATCCTGAATTCTTCGCCAGAATACAGGCAGCAGTAAGGGATAAAATGGGATTCAATGGTGAGTTTGCTGAAGAACCGGTACTTCCTTCAAAAGAAGATGAGGACGATTTCCTTGCTTCTTTCGGACTGGCAGATAAGAATCCGGATGATCTTGACCTTGACTGATAACAGTTCCTTTTATGCATGATAATGCCCGGCTGGATTAACAGCCGGGCATATTTTTTTACTTTATGTTCCCGAAAGCCTTCCGGTTTTTATAAAAATAATCCACAAGTGAAATAACCGTCATGGCAAGTGCAAAATACATGATAATAAGTCTTATTATCTCTATTGCATTACAGAAGCCGGGAGCAGTATCCCTGAAATAGAATCCCAAATTAAAAGTCGTCAGAATAATGAACAACATCTGGGATACAGTTTTCAGTTTGCCCAGCTTTGATGCTGCAATAACTGTACCCTTTCCTGCACAGACCAGTCTGAAACCGCTTATTGCAACTTCTCTGGCCATAACAATAATACATATCCAGGAAGGCATAAGACCCATCTCCACAAAAGCTATCATTGCAGAAAGTACCAGAAGTTTGTCTGCCAGAGGATCCGCAAATTTACCGAAGTCAGTTACAAGGTTTCTCTTTCGGGCTATCTTTCCGTCCAGCATATCTGTTATTGATGCAGCTATGAATAATAACCCGGCGATAATGAAATGGTAATCTGTTATGGGAACCAGCAGAAAAAGTAAATAAAAAGGGATAAAAATAATTCGAAGCACGGTAAGTTTATTTGCCAGATTCATAATATCACCTCACCAGTCACTGCCCGGCAATTTCACCGTAAAAATCATAATCACTGACATTTGTTACTTCGCAGAAAATATGATCCCCGGTCATCAGCTGTCTTTCACATCTGAAGAAAAATGCTCCGTCTACATCAGGGGCATCCATATATGTCCTGCCGACATAAACATCTTCGTCAGGAAGATATCCGTCAACTACAACATCAAAGGTTTCACCTATATGTGCTGCAAGATTCTCATATGAAATAAGCTCCTGGATCTGCATTATCTCATCACGCCTTGATTTTCTGATATCTTCAGGTATCTGATCGTCAAATCCTGCTGCAGGTGTACCTTCCTCCTGAGAATAAGTAAATACACCAAGATGCTCAAAGCGTGCTTTCTTGACGAAATCAACAAGAATTCTGTGGTCATCCTCAGTCTCTCCGGGGAAACCTGTTATCAGTGATGTTCTAAGGGCAACCCCGGGAACCATCCTGCGTGCTTTTTCAATAATTGCAAGGATATCATCATGCCGGGTTCTTCTTCCCATTCTTTTCAGAATCCTGTCAGATGCATGCTGTACAGGCATATCTATATATCTGCAGATCTTAGGTTCTGAAGCCATTACCTTAAGAAATTCATCAGTAATATCTTCAGGATAGCAGTAAAGAACACGGATCCACTTTATACCTTCTATGTCCGCAATGCGCCTCAGAAGTTCCGGAAGACATTCTTTTCCGTAAATATCTTTTCCGTAAATACTGGTTTCCTGGGCAACAATGATCATCTCTGTAACTCCCCGGGACGCAAGCTGTTCTGCTTCATCAACAAGCCTGTCCATGGGAAAGCTTCTGTAGCTGCCTCTTATATAAGGAATTATGCAGTAGGTGCATCTCTTGCTGCATCCTTCGGCAATTTTAAGGAACTCATAATGTCCCGGAGTCGTTATGATACGGTCATGTTTATTTGTTTCTTCAGGTATTCGGATTTTTTCCGCCTCATCCGGGTCATCCATTTCAAGCTGTTCCCTGATGATTTCAAGAATCTTTTTAAGGTCTCCGGTTCCGATAAATCCGTCAACTTCCGGAAACTGAACAAGAATTTCTTCTTTATATCTTTCAGACAGACATCCTGCAACAAATATGTATCTGCAGCTTCCCATCTCTTTATATTCAGCCATTTCAAGAATGGTGTCTATTGACTCCATTTTGGCATCATCTATAAAGCAGCATGTATTGATAATAATTATGTCAGCTTCAGATTCATCGTCAGAAAAAGAAAAGCCGGCAGCATTCAAAAGCCCCAGCATTTCTTCTGAATCCACTCTGTTTTTATCGCATCCAAGCGAAATCAAATTAACTTTAAGCATTAGTCTTCACTATTTATGATCGTAACTTTCTGTGAATAGATTTCCTCAACAGCAGCTGACAGCGGCTTTAATCCTGCAGCAGGAACCATGGGTTCCGCACCGTCCACAAGCTGGCGTGCTCTCTTTGATGCTGCCATAACTATTGAATATCTGCTCTGTACAACAGGCTGTTCTCCGTTTTCTACCTCGCTGTTAACAGCATCCATAAGATCTGTATATGATGGATGTAACATATTTTAATTCTCCTTGAATAATTTCATTTTTTCAGATACCGCTATATTATGCAACATATCAACTGATTTTTCAACATCATCATTTGTTATTACATAGTCATATCTGTCAGCGTAATCAAGTTCCTCCCGGGCCCTTTCTATGCGGCTCAGTATCTGTGCTTCTGTTTCAGTATTTCGTCTGCGCAATCTTTTTTCCAGTTCTTCCATACTGGGAGGCATTACAAATACAAGAACAGTTCCCGGAATCTTTTCACTAACCTGAAATGCACCCTGAAGATCTATTTCAAGAATGATATTTACTCCCTGTTCAAGTTTATCAGTAACCCACTGTTTGGGAGTACCGTAGTAATTGCCCACGTAACATGCATATTCAAGTAGCTTATCCTCAGCTATAAGCTTTTCAAATTCTTCCCGGGACTTGAAAAAATATTCAACACCGTCTTTCTCTTCTCCTCTGGGAGCTCTGGATGTGGCTGAAACAGACAGGGAATATTCATCGGGATATTTTCTGACTATCTCATTACATATTGTTCCTTTTCCTGCCCCTGACGGGCCGCTTACTATTAGCAGTACACCTTTATTATTCAATATTCTGTACCTGTTCCCTTATTTTTTCTATGCAGGTTTTCAATTCAATACCACAGTCTGTAATCTCAATATTTGAAGATTTGGAAAGGATGGTATTGGACTCCCGGTTCATTTCCTGAGCCAGAAAATCCAGGTTTCTTCCAACTTCTCCGCCTTTATTGAGGATATCCCTCATTTTTCTGATATGTGTTCTTAAACGGACAATTTCCTCATCTACAGCAATCTTATCAGCGAATATGGTAACCTCTGCGGCAATCCTTGATTCATCTATCTGACTGTTTTCCAGGAATTCCTTAACTCTGTCCTCAAGCTTGCTTCTGTATTCGGAAATAATATCAGGAAGGTGTTTTTCTATAAAATCAACTATCCTGTCCATATCATCCAGCTTTTCAAGAATGTTGTTTTTCAGGGACTCACCTTCTGAAACCCGGGATTCCTTAAAGGATGAAAATGCATTTTCCAGCACATCCTCAAGGGCATGCCATAACTGATCCTCGTCTGCATCCTGTTCTTCCAGCACCAGAACATCAGGACATCTTGCTATGACTGAAGTCTTAATATCATCAGCAACATTCAGCTCATCTCTGATCATTTTATAATACTCCAGATATTCCTGTGCCAGTGCCTTGTTATATCTGAGGGACTTTGTGCTGTCACTTAGATCTTCATAAGATATGAACAGATCTATTTTACCTCTGGAACAGTATTTTTTAAGTACATTGCGTATGCTGCTTTCAAACTGGTTGAATTTTCTGGGCATCTTGATATTAAGATCGAGATACTTATGATTTACGGATTTGAGTTCAACTGTGAGTTTTAATGTTTCATTAATTTTTTCGCTTCTTCCGAAGCCTGTCATACTGCTTATCATATATGCATCCTTTTAAAAATAGCTGAAATAATAGTCAAAAATGAGCTTGCTCACATATACTGCACTGAGGCCGGAGGACTCCATATTTTCAATAAGCACGCATACACAGAGCTTCTGTTCATTATTCTCAGCCCATCCTGCAAACCAGGAATGATCATAGTCACCAATGGTATCACTTTCCTTTTCCGCAGTACCGGTTTTGCCGTATGCAACAAAATTACCGGGGTACACTGCTGACGCTGTTCCGTCAGTTACAACTGCCCTTAGGTATTCCTTCAGAAATGATGCATCCTGGGGTGTGAATAATTCTGTATAAATCTCATTCTTAAACTGCTTTGTGACTTCTCCGTAGGGATTAATGATGGATTTCACAAGATGAGGCTTCATACATACACCATCATTTGCAATTGCACTTACAACCATGGCAAGATGAAGGGGTGTCACCTGCGTATTGCCCTGCCCTATGGCAGTAGCCATAATATCATAATCCGAATCACTTTCTTTCAGAGAATAAACACTACTGTATGATGATATATCTATTGGCAGTGTCGTGTCAAATAATAGTTTTTTATTTACGGCAGCAAACTGAGCCAGATCAAGGGTAGAACCTATGGTTCCGAATGAACAGTTGCAGGAATTTGCCAGGGCGGCTTTCAGATCTTCATGCCCGTGGGCTCCCGAAAAGCATGAAATTGATGTGTCACCTACATTTACAGAACCTTCGCAGTCATAACTGTACACAGATATCTTCTCAGGATGTTCCCTGTAATATTCATATAAAGTAAATATTTTAAACGTGGAACCCGGTGTATAAAGACCCTGAGTCGTCCTGTTAAGCAGGATACTTCCGTTTCCGTCTGCAGCACCCTCCTCCGATGTGATATATTCCCAGATTTCACTGATGACATTGGGATCAAATTCAGGTTTTGATACCATTGCATAAACTTCGCCTGTATCAGGATTCATGCAGATAACCGCTGCGTTATTATTCCCAAGTAAATCTGATATATATATCTGGAGGCCGGTATTCAAAGTTGTAAGCACACTGTCTCCGGGATTTTTAATTCCCCTGAATTCATTGGATATCTTATCCCACAGACTTGCATGGGAAGTAAGAAGATAATAATTGTATGAGGATTCAATTCCCAGCATCCCGTTTGAACTGAATCCTACCGAATGGGCAAAATAATTACTGTATGGATAATACCTGTATTCCCTGCCTTCAGCATCCACAGATGTATACGCAAGTGCAGTACCGTCAGATGCAAGTATACTGCCCCTTACAACAGATTTATCGAGAGCTTCAGTTCTTCTGTTATAACTGTTATTTATCACAGAACTTGAATCGAATGCCAGAAAAAGGACAATATAAACACCAAGAGCAGCAAAAACAATGGAAAAGAAAATAAATACTCTTGATATTTCCCGGTTTACAACTCTGCCCTTATTGATCTTTTTTCTGACTCTGTTAATTTTCCTGACGTGTTTATCTGTATCGTATGTCATCTGAATTATAATGTTTGATTGTTCTGTTAATCCTTACAGGTTCTTCCGGATATTCATCCTGATATTCGTCAGGAATATTATCATCTGAATAATATTCCTCAACATGCTCATCAATGGAACTTAAACCCTGTCTGTAATTTTCTGGGATAACATCAGGATATGGTTCATCATACTCATCGGTATCCTCCGCCAGATCCTCATATCCTGCAAATTCATAAATATCCGCCCCTGATGCTACCATCTTTCTTTCCATCGCAACATCAGCTTCCGAAAGCAGGTACACAGCCTGAATAATGCCTGTCATAGCCATTGATGCTATTATGGAACTGCCGCCGCTGGAAATAAAAGGAAGAGTGACACCCGTAAGAGGTATAAATTTGAAAGCACCCCCTACTGTGAGAAATACCTGAACTATGTATGAAACTCCGAGACCGAATGCTATAAGTTTGTAAAACAGATTATTAACACGCATCGCAGCCCTGAATATCATCAATGTGAAGCACAGGCACAGTATAATAAGGAATATTGAAAAAATGGTACCCATTTCCTCGGAAATTGCCGATATGATCATATCCTTGGACACAAGGGGAATATGTTCCGGTTTTCCGTGAAAAAGACCTGAACCAAACCAGCCCCCTGTTCCGATCGCAAACAGGGACTGGGCAATCTGATATCCGCTGCTGTTAATATCATCCCAGGGATTCAGCCATATTGTGACTCTTTCACGAACATGGGAAAACATTTTATATGCTATTACAGCTGCCCCTGCGAAAGCGACTGAACCCAGTATTACATAACCGAATCTGTGGGTAGCTACATAAAGCATAAGCAGATATATAAAAAATAATATAAAAGCAGAACCCAGATCCCTGCAGAAAACCTGAATCAGTATATGCACTGCTGCACATACTGCTGTCAGTATGATATTTTTAAATGAGACAGATTTATAAAATGCTCCTGCAGTGAACAGTACAAACAGAATTTTTACGAATTCAAGAGGCTGAAATGAAAACGGGCCCAGGTCAAGAGAAAGCTTTGCACCTCTTGAAACAGTGGAAAGCACCAGCACCAGCATAAGAAGTGCCATGCCGGCTATACAATATATCCATGTAAGATTTTTCAGAAAAGATGCTTTTCTGAAAATGACACATATAAATATCAGTACCGCCGATCCTACGGCAACTATAATGAACTGCTTGACAGAATTGCTGAAATCCAGCCTGGTCTGAATGATAAAACCTATGGCAAGGAACATACTCATAACGTTGTTTATACCCTGATTGAATCTCATGATACGGGGAATAAACAGCATCATAATAAGAAGGTATGCCAGCTGAGCACCGTAAAATCCGAGAATTGCCCAGATATTCAGCTGAGCATTACCCAGCAGTATATTAAGGCATATATCAAAAAAGGCAACTCCGTGTATGGCAATTACCATTATCCTCTGTGTTTTGAAAACTCCGGTTTTCAGTTCGTCCGGAACATCTTTCTGTGCCCTGAATGATACTATGGTAAAAATAACAAGACACAGGAGTATAAGATATTTAGATACTGTAAAAAAAACATCAGCCATTCTTAAGTCCTAAATGTTTATATGCAAGATCTGTTGCCATTCTTCCCCTTGGTGTTCTGTTAATAAAACCGCATTTCACCAGATATGGCTCATATACATCTTCAATGGTACCGGGATCCTCTCCTATGGCAGCGGAGAGAGTATCCAGACCTACAGGTCCTCCCATAAATTTACTGATCATTGTCCCCAAAATCAGGCGATCCGTAAAATCCAGTCCCCTGTTATCGATATCGAGAAGTTCAAGTGCTTCATCAACAATCTGTCCGGTAATACAGCCGTCATATTTAACCTGGGCATAATCTCTGACCCTGCGCAGAATTCTGTTGGCTATTCTCGGGGTTCCTCTGGAACATCTTCCGATTTCCAGAGCACCTTCTCTGTCTATATCGGCATTAAGTTTAACGGCTGAATTGGATACTATCTGAGCCAGTTCATGAGGCTCGTAATATTCCATTCTGTGTACAATACCGAACCTGTCCCTAAGCGGGGCCGAAAGAAGTCCTGCTCTTGTGGTAGCTCCTATAAGAGTAAAGGGATCAACAGATATCCTCCGGACTATTGTCTGCTCGCCGTTTTCAAGAACGGCATCGAAAGCAAAATCTTCCATAACAGAATATAAAGCCTCTTCAACCGGCTTGCTGAGTCTGTGAATTTCATCAACAAACAATACGCCTCCCTTCGGAAGCTGCTTGATGATAGCAAGAATTTCTCCGGGATATTCTATTGAAGGACCTGCAACTATCTTCATATTGCGATTCATTTCATTTGCAATGATTCCCGCAAGTGTTGTCTTGCCCAGACCGGGAGGACCATACAGCAATATATGATCAATAGGCTCGTGACGGTCATTGGCTGCCTTGATATAAATCCTGAGATTTTCCTTTATCTTATTCTGCCCGATATACATATCAAAGCTTTTGGGTCTTAAATTGTTTTCAGACTCTCTTTCTTCAGGCACAATATTGGTATTTATTGCATTTTCTCTTGGCATTTATCACCTATACATTTAAATTTCTGAAAATAAGATCTATAAGAGTATCCACATCCGCACCATCCGGCACCCCGGCGGCAGACAATGCTTTCATACACTGTGATCTGGATATACCTGTTGACTCGGCAAACATGACTGCCGTATTGATATTATCATCTGAGGCCTGTTTTGCAACTGAAATCACAGAAACTTCATTTTTAAACTTGCTTTTAAGATCCACAACAAGCTTCTGGGCTGTTTTCAGGCCTATTCCTTTAGATCCTGCAATCAGCTTTGCATCACCGGATGCAATAGCCGTCTTCAGATCGTCAGTAGAAATAGACGACATTATGCCTAAAGCCCCCTTAGGACCCACACCGCTGACGGTAATAAGCTTTTTGAACATATTCAGGTCTTCATAATCAAGAAATCCATATAAAGACATGTCATCTTCCCTGACTGCCAGATGAGTGTATATAGCAACATTCATGCCTTCTGACAGCTTATATAAAGCTGTAGAAGGCATGAATACATGAAACCCTATATCATGACAATCAAGAATTATAAAACTGTCCCCTGTATAAGAAACGGTACCTTTTATAAAGCTGATCATAGTATGAAATAATTATTATTTATTGTAATTTACTATACGTCCAAAATCCGCCTTGAGAGCAGCTCCGCCTACAAGACCACCGTCGATGTCTTCCATTGCAAAAAGTTCCGGAGCCGAATCACCTGATACAGATCCGCCGTAAAGAATACGGATTTCTTCAGCAACTTCCTGTCCGTAAAGGCCTGCGATAGTTTCGCGGATGAATTTACATACTTCCTCTGCCTGTTCTTTTGTGGCAACCTTGCCTGTGCCGATAGCCCAGATAGGTTCATATGCAATAATTGTTTCCTTTGCCTGCTCTGCAGATACGTTAACAAATGCATTTGTGATCTGGCCTTTGATCCAGTCAAGTGTGATTCCTTCTTCTCTCTGTTCCAGAGTTTCACCACAGCAAACTATAGGGATAAGTTCATTGGCGAAAGCCTGAAGGATTTTCCTGTTAACTGTTTCATCGGTTTCAGCAAAATACTGTCTCCGCTCAGAATGTCCGATGATAACATATTCAACACCGCACTCATACAGCATTTTTGCTGATATTTCTCCTGTAAAAGCGCCCTTGTCTTCAAAATGCATGTTCTGTGCACCTACTGATACATTGCTGCCCTTCAGCATTTCAATAGCTACGGGAATGTCAATAAATGGTACGCAGAAAATAACATCTACGTCATCATTATTCACCAGAGGAAGAAGTTCTGTGATAAGTGCTTCTGCTTCCTGTGGAGTCTTGTTCATTTTCCAGTTGCCTGCTGCAATAATTTTTCTCATTTTATATAACCTCTTTAACTTATTTTTCTGCTATAACTGCTACGCCCGGAAGCTCTTTTCCTTCAAGGAATTCAAGTGAAGCCCCGCCGCCTGTGGAGATGTGGGACATCTTATCACCAAATCCCAGCTGATTTACTGCTGCAGCACTGTCACCGCCGCCGATAATTGTGGTAGCGTCAAGCTCTGCAAGAGTTTCTGCAATAGCCTCTGTTCCTTTTGCGAATTTCGGTGTTTCAAATACACCCATAGGTCCGTTCCAGATAACTGTCCTGCAGTCTTTAACGGCATCCCTGAACATTTTTATGGTTTCAGGTCCGATATCAAGCCCCATTTTATCATCAGGGATCGCATTTACAGGAGAAACAGCTGTTTCTGCATCATCTGAAATCTCAGATGCGATAATGCAGTCTACAGGAAGAAGAAGCTTAACGCCTTTTTCTTCTGCCTTCTTAACCATTTCAGAAGCATATTCAAGGTAATCTTCTTCAAGGAGGGATTTACCGATGCTTCCGCCTGCTGCCTTTACAAATGTATAACCCATTCCGCCTCCGATAATGAGTACATCAACCTTTTCCAGCAGATTATTGATAACTGATATCTTGGAAGAAACCTTTGATCCTCCCAGGATGGCTGCAAAAGGACGAACAGGATCATCAACCGCATTTCCGAGGAAATTGATCTCCTTTTCCATAAGGTAACCTACTACCGCTTCATCTACATAAGATGTCACACCTGCTGTTGATGCATGGGCTCTGTGAGCTGTACCGAAAGCATCATTAACATAAACGGATGCAAGTGATGCAAGGTCTTTTGAAAGATTTTCACCGTTCTTTTCCTCTTCCGGACGGAATCTCGTGTTTTCGAGAAGAATAACTTCTCCGTCTTTCATTTCTGCAGCAGCAGCCTTTGCATTAACGCCTACTACTTCATCATCGCAGGCAAATTTTACAGGCTGTCCGAGAAGTTCTGAAAGTCTGTCAGCAACAGGTGCAAGAGATAATTCCTTCTTAACCTGTCCCTTAGGCTTACCCATATGTGAGCATAAAATCACTCTGCCTCCGTCAGCAACAAGTTTGCGGATAGTAGGAAGTGCTGCAGTGATACGAGTTTCATCTGTAATGACGCCATCTTTAACAGGAACGTTAAAATCACATCTTACAAGGACGTTTTTACCTTTTACATTAATATCGTCTACTGTTTTCTTGTTGAGCATATATTTATACTCCCTTTCTCTTTTTTGTATAATACTGAAGGGACAATTCCCTTCAAACTATAAACATTAACATCAATATTTATGTTCCGTTATTTTCAGAATTTCTGATAACTCTGGCGTTCAGATCCACCAGGCCTTCGGCACCGGCAACATTACCCTCACAGGAATACTGCCACATATCGATTGCAAGAGAAGTGGAAGGTGTATCCGAATATTTCGCAAGCCAGATATCATACTGTCTTATTTTTGTGAAATCAAGATTTTCATCAAACCATTTTTCATTGGCATATATGCCGCCTTTTAGACCCGCGTCCTCAATTTTCCTGCAGAATGCATCAGCAATCCGGGTATAATCACTCCTGGACAGATGATCCGTTCTGGCAGTATCATAAACCGGTTCCATATCGATATAGACAGGCATTTCAATATCATAGCCTCCAGCAGCTTTCAGACAATACTCTGCCTCTTCTATGGCCTCCTGTTCATCAACAGCCTGGGAAACAAAATATAAACCGATCTTCAGACCGGACGTTGAAGCATCTTTTAAATATTTATCAAGATTAACATCCGCTACAAAGGCTCCGGTTACATATCCTCTGTACCCGACCCTTATTATTACATACTCAGCGCCTGCATTTCTGACGGCGTTAAAATCAATATTTCCCACCCATTCAGAAACATCGATGCCTTTGACAGTTGTATACCCTTCACAGTCATAATATCTGAATCCGGAGCTGTCTGTTTTCCAGAAATCATCTTTGAAAATAATACCGGTTCCCGGCGTACCCTTTGCCGCTGAGCAGGATATCACTGTTGTGAGAATCACTGCAGCAAGAATAAATACGGAAGCAGCTGCAGGCACTATAGGATGTTTTCTTATAAACCTGTAAATGGTTCTGCTCCGGTTTTTATATCTTTTTTCCATATGTGCATTATATCACTTATAAGCAAATTAACAACCTTGGCAAAATCTGAAAAACCTTTAAAAACAGGCATATTTCAGGTTTTCAGGTGTGCTTTTTGTTTAGAAATTACAAGGTTTGACAGTAGTCCCTGTTTTAATTTGTGAATTGTACCAATCAAAAATGTGAATATTTAACAAAAAAATAAAATAGAAAATCCCCTTGATTTATTTACGGTCTTTATATATAATACAACAGCATCGGATATGGCTCGTTGGTCAAGCGGCTAAGACGCAGCCCTCTCAAGGCTGAATCAGGGGTTCGATTCCCCTACGAGCTGCACAGAAAAGCTTCTCACTTAAGTGAGAAGCTTTTCTATTATGTTCATATTATCAATATGCTGTTAAATACGATTCTTATACGATATTTTATAAGTTCCCGGTCAATATGTATGTGTCCTGCGAACCATTTTGTATACTCAATATCCCGGATTACCTCATCAAGAAACTTTTCAACCCGACTTTCATAGTCAACAAATTCCTTTATGGGTTCAAAGGCCCTTCTTCTTACAGATTCCGGTATTGTATGGGAAAGAATGTAATCAACTTTGTTATCATGCCTTGAAAGATTGGAAAGTGCAGTACGGAAATCGCTTTCGGAAGGCTCTTCTTCCTTCCACCAGGTTTCATGTTCTACCCTGTACATCCGGTCTACAGAAGTGGCCCCTCCCATAACAAAGAACGTCTTTCCGTTTATCTCATATATCTGTCCGTTCATCAGATGCAGAACATGGTCCCTTATTTCATGAACAAGCCCACCGTGCCACATTTTAACAGGATAGGTCTGAAGAGCATCATAATTTTCATGATTTCCTGCAACAAACAATGTTGTATAATTCTTATTCTCATGATAATCAAGAATATCATCATCTGCACTGTCTCCGGACCATACACCTCCGAAATCACCGGTGATTATAAGATAATCATCTCTTCCCATCAGGGTCTGTTCGGAAAAATTATCCTCATTCAGTTTTTGTATATCCAGTTTTCTGTGAGTATCACCGGTTACAAATATCATTAAGCTGTTATTACCTCCATACTACAGGAACATTCTTTCTCGGTACTGAAGAAAAATATTCATCATCAGTATGTCCGAGAGCAATTGCTATGACACACTTTTTATCTTCGGGAATTTCATAGTATGACTTCATTTCCTTATCCTTGTTAAAGGGATCTGCAGCCAGCTGAAGATAGCAGCCTCCCATTTCCTGTGCATCGATCATCTGCATCATTGAAGCTGCACAGAACGCGCCGTCCAGGTCACTTCCGGAAAATACAAATATCACAACAGGAGCATTATAGAACAGTCCGTCTTCTCCGTTTTCTTTGTACATTTTATATTTCATGGTAAAAAACGCACCGAGTCCAGGAACCTTATCCATGAACTCCTTGCCAAGCTGTCCGATAACTTCCATTGACCTGTCAAGAAGTTCTGCCCGGTTTTCGGGATTTTTTATTACCAGCAGGAAGTTGTCCTGGCAGTTCTTGGCCGTAGGAGCATATTTTGCTGCTTCAAGGATCAGCTGAAGCTCTTCTTCAGTTACTTCCTCTTCATTAAAATGCCGTACAGAACGACGCATCATAATCTGTCTTCTGATCTGCTTTGCAGTTGGCTTTGTCAGATTGCTGAATTCTTCAACTTCTTCAACGTCATATCCGTCACCGTCTATCATAATGGCATCTCTCGGACACTGAGCAAGACAATGACCGCAGCTGTTGCATCTGGAAGCATCATGCTTTATCTCATTGTCTTCAAGTGAAATGGCATGATTCGGACATCCTGCAGCACATGTTCCGCACTGAATACATAAACTGTTATCTACTATAAACATATAATTCCGCCTTTCCGATAAAAACAGGTCTGTTTTATTATAACCCATTACCTCTTTTCAGTTAAATTAAACTTGTATTAATAATAATTTTCTAAAATTTGAAATAGTCAGTAATACTCATCTGACTTGATTCAGGCATATCCCCAAGAATTCCCAGATTATACATTTTATCTGTCAATGTGGATGAAACCTTTGAACGGGTACGGAATTCTTCCCTGGACATGAACTTTCCGCCCTTGGCCGCCTCCTCAAGCATGACCGCAGCTTTATCACCCATGCCGTCTATTGATTCAAAAGAGGGCATAAGTTTTCCGTCAATGACCTGAAATCTGGATGCTCTGGCTCTGTAAATGTCTATTGGAAGAAATTCGAATCCCCTGCTGTACATTTCCAGAACAACATTCATGTATTTCAGAAGCTGCTCATCCTTGGGTGAGGCCTCTTTGGCAGATATTCTTGCCTTTATGGCATCCATGTTTCTTACAAGGTTTTCTTTTCCCAGACACATGAGTTCATAGTCAAATGCCGATGCCCTTATACTGAAGTAGGCTGCATAATATGCAAGAGGATAGAAAATCTTATAGTATGCTATCCTGTATGCCATCATGACATATGCTACTGCATGGGCTTTAGGGAACATGTACTGGATTTTCGTACATGACCACAGATACCAGTCCGGAACATCATGTTCCTTAAGTTCTTTTTCCCATTCAGGCCATTTTTTCTCTTTTCCTTTTGCAACCTTTCCCTTTCTCACAGATTCCATGATATTAAAGGATAATGCCGGATCCACTCCCTTCTGAATAAGATAGATCATAATGTCATCACGGGTACATATACATGACGAAAGGGTTGCCTTTCCTTCTTTTATAAGGGTTTCTGCATTGGAAAGCCATACATCCGTACCATGGGAAAGACCCGCAATCCTTACAAGATCAGAAAAATTTTTCGGTTTTGTATCCAGAAGCATTCCTATGGTGAAGTCTGTACCGAACTCGGGTATACCCAGAGTACCGGTCTTATATCCGCATATATCTTCAGGAGTGATTCCCAGTATTTCCGTACTCTCAAAGAGTTTCATTACAGTAGGATCATCCATTTTTATCTGCTTTGCATCCGTGCCTGTAAGATCCTCAAGCATTTTTATCATTGTGGGATCATCATGCCCCAGAATATCCAGCTTCAGAAGGTTATGGTCTATACTGTGGTATTCAAAATGCGTGGTCACTATATTGGTATTGACGTCATTAGCAGGATGCTGTACAGGAGTAAATGAATAGATTTCTTCACCATGAGGAAGGACTACGATACCTCCCGGGTGCTGTCCGGTACTCCTTTTAGTACCTACAAGCCCCTGTACAAGCCTGTTCATCTCACATTTACGGGCATTTCTGCTTCTGTGTTCCATATAGCCTTTAACGTAACCGTAAATGGTCTTGTCCTGCAATGTGGCTATTGTTCCTGCCCGGAATGTATGGCCTTTACCGAAAATGACCTCAGTATAATCATGAGCTTTGCTCTGATATTCTCCGGAAAAATTAAGATCTATATCAGGTTCCTTATCTCCTTTGAAACCGAGAAATGTCTCAAACGGAATATCATAACCGTCCTTATACAGCGGTTCACCGCATACGGGACATGTCCTGTCAGGCATATCACAGCCGGAGCCTCCGCCGAAAGCTTTAACCTCCGGTGAATCAAAATCACTGTATCGGCATTTCAGACATCTGTAATGAGGAGGCAGGGGATTTACTTCAGTAATCCCTGACATTGTAGCAACAAATGAAGACCCAACAGATCCCCTGGAGCCTACCAGGTAACCGTCGGATACTGATTTTATAACAAGTTCCCTTGCAATTATATACATAACGGAATAACCGTTGGAAATAATCGAATTGAGTTCTTTATCAAGCCTGTTC
>JABUTA010000019.1:17874-20801 GCA_021443845.1 Parasporobacterium sp. | reverse complement strand
ATTGATGCCTTGGCAGCTGCCATTGTTGTCATGTACGGAATTCCTGCCCTTATTACACCCTTTCTGATGTAACTGTCATCATTGCTTCCCTTCTTATCATTAGGAGTATTGATAACTATAGTTACCTCATGATTGGTGATGGCATCAAGAACATTAGGTCTTCCCTGATTCAGTTTGTGGATCTTCTTTGCAGGAATTCCCGCGTCGTTGATCAGATCGCAGGTGCCTCCTGTTGCGATGATATCAAATCCAAGTTCGGCAAATCCCTTTGCTATATCAGCAACTTCCTTCTTGTCCTTGTCATTTACGGATATAAGAACACTGCCTGATATCGGAAGTCTGGTCTTGGTAGCTTCCTGAGCCTTATAATAGGCCTCACCGAAGTCAGCTGCCATACCAAGTACTTCACCGGTAGATCTCATTTCCGGTCCTAATATCGGGTCAACCTCCTGGAACATATTGAATGGAAATACTGCTTCCTTTACACCGCAGTGGCTGAACACCTTATCCTTAAGCTGGGGTACAGGTGACGGTCTTCCTGTAAGGGAAGAAGTCATGATCTCTGTAGCCAGAGGAACCATTTCAATACCGCATACCTTTGAAACCAACGGAACTGTTCTGGATGCACGTGGGTTAGCTTCAAGAACATACAGAACATCGTCTTCTATGGCATACTGCATGTTCATAAGACCCACTACACCCATTTCCTTTGCAATCTTTCTGGTATATTCCTTTATCTTTGCAACATTCTTCTCGGAAATAGTCTTTGAAGGAAGAACACATGCAGAATCTCCGCTGTGGATTCCGGCGAGCTCTATATGTTCCATAACTGCAGGAACAAATACATTTTCACCGTCAGATATTGCATCTGCCTCACATTCAAGGGCATGCCTTAAGAATCTGTCGATAAGGATAGGTCTGTCAGGTGTTACACCTACTGCCGCAGCCATATATACCTTCATGTGGGCATCATCTTCAACGATTTCCATGCCTCTGCCTCCAAGGACATATGAAGGACGAACCATTACCGGGTAGCCGATACGGTTTGCGATTTCAATGGCTTCTTCAACAGTTGAAGCCATTCCGGACTCAGCCATAGGAATCTCAAGCTTATCCATCATCTCTCTGAAAAGATCACGGTCTTCAGCCAGATCAATGGTCTCAGGGGTTGTTCCCAGAATGTTGACACCGTTTGCCTTCAGAGCTGCTGCCAGGTTCAGAGGAGTCTGTCCGCCGAACTGTGCAATAACGCCGAGAGGCTTCTCCTTTTCATGGATAGCAAGTACATCCTCAAGTGTCAGAGGCTCGAAGTAGAGCTTGTCAGATGTATCATAGTCGGTTGATACTGTCTCAGGATTGCAGTTAACGATGATGGTTTCGAATCCCAGCTTCTTAAGAGCCATTGCAGCATGTACACAGCAATAGTCGAATTCGATACCCTGACCGATACGGTTAGGACCGCCGCCCAGGATCATGATCTTATTTGGATTGGTGCTTGCAGGTGCATCGTTCTTCTTATCAATGTTATATGAAGAATAGTAGTATGCACTGTCGGCAGTACCTGATACATGCACGCCTTCCCAGCTTTCAACAACGCCGATAGCTGTACGTGCATTTCTGATATCATCTTCA
The DNA here is from genome assembly GCA_021443845.1 of Parasporobacterium sp. Classification (GTDB taxonomy): domain Bacteria; phylum Bacillota; class Clostridia; order Lachnospirales; family Lachnospiraceae; genus RGIG5612. The sequence goes on along the minus strand of JABUTA010000019.1, from coordinate 19,169 downwards.
GAAATACCAAGAATCTCTGAAAGATATTTATCGGAAAAGCCGTCCTTCTTAGCCTGTGTGAGTACTTCTGCAGGAGGAACCGTGCCCTTATATGCTCTGATAGCTTCCTCTTCCTCAACCAGTTCCTTCATCTGCTCGATAAAGTATGGCTTGATCTTTGTCATATCATAGAGCTTTTCAACAGTTGCTCCCTTTCTCAGTGCTTCATACATTATGAACTGACGTTCTGATGTTGCAATATGAAGCCTGTCAAGAAGTTCATCCAGGCTCAGCTGCCCGAACTTTTCTGTACCGAGACCGTAACGTTTGGTCTCCAGTGAACGGATTGCCTTCTGGAAAGCTTCTTTATAGGTCTTGCCGATACTCATTACTTCGCCTACGGCTCTCATCTGAGTACCCAGCTTATCCTCTACGCCTTTAAATTTCTCAAATGCCCAGCGGGCGAATTTGATAACCACATAGTCCCCTGAAGGAACATATTTATCAAGTGTGCCGTATTTACCGCATTCGATATCATCCAGGTCAAGTCCTGCTGCCAGCATAGCGGAAACAAGAGCAATCGGGAATCCTGTTGCCTTGGAAGCAAGGGCTGAGGAACGGGATGTACGGGGGTTGATCTCTATTACTACTACTCTGCCTGTCTCGGTATTGCGGGCAAACTGAACATTGGTGCCGCCGATAACCTGGATGGCATCAACAATCTTATAGGCCTGACGCTGAAGCTCCTTCTGTACATCTTCGGAAATAGTAAGCATAGGAGCTGAGCAGAAGGAGTCACCGGTATGAACACCAAGGGGGTCAATATTTTCGATGAAGCACACCGTGATCATCTGTCCCTTGGAGTCTCTTACAACTTCAAGCTCCAGCTCTTCCCAGCCCAGGATAGATTCCTCAACGAGAACCTGACCTACACGGGATGCCTGAAGACCTCTTGCGCATACTGTTTTAAGCTCATCCACGTTGTAAACCATGCCGCCGCCTTCGCCGCCCATGGTGTATGCAGGACGAAGCACAACCGGATAGCCCAGTTTATCTGCAATGGCAAGAGCTTCATCGACAGAGTAGGCAACTTCCGAACGTGCCATCTCTATTCCCAGGGAATCCATGGTTTTCTTGAACTCTATACGGTCTTCACCCCGTTCGATAGCATCGATCTGGACACCGATGGTTTTTACACCGTATTTATCCAGAATTCCTGCCTTGTATAATTCCGAAGAAAGGTTAAGTCCTGTCTGTCCTCCCAGGTTAGGAAGAAGTCCGTCCGGGCGTTCCTTTGCAATGATCTGCTCAAGTCT
>JABUTA010000019.1:0-17833 GCA_021443845.1 Parasporobacterium sp. | reverse complement strand
TCTGTCATGATAGTCGCCGGGTTGGAGTTAACAAGTACGATCTCATATCCGAGCTTTCTTAATGCCTTACATGCCTGGGTACCTGAATAATCAAATTCACATGCCTGACCGATGATGATCGGACCTGAACCAATGATAAGTATTTTGTGAATATCATCACGTTTCTTCATTCGTTTTTCCTCCGTATTGATTGCCTTTTGTATAAAATCTGTTATGATCTTCCCTTATCCTGCGTACAGGAACTTATTGCATGAAAACAAAAATGTCCCATTCCGCACATCCCTAACATAATAAAATATCATCCGTATTTTTTCAAAACATTTATTTGAAATTTATGGTAAAAAATTGTGCCGTGAAATCCCGCATTTTTGTACAAAATGGACCACCGCAGTCATCCGGCCCCGGACCGGTCAGCACTGAACCGGATTCGGAAAATTTCAGATTTTCTGCTCAGACATTCTGCTCAACATGTGAAATAAATGACAGTACAAAACAAAAACTGCCCCGCATGGCAGTTTTACTGTCTGCGGGGCAGCTGATTGCTGTTAATTTACTTATGATCTGCAGCTTACTGAACAACACCGTTAACAAGATAATATGTAGTTCCGTCTACTGTAACATATCCGGTATATTTGTTGAATTTTCCGTTATACGCATAATACCGACTGTTGTTTGATCCATCTGCTCTTCCTGTTATGACGGTCGCCTTCGTATAGGCACCGTTATATACATAGTACCAGGTGCTGCTTGATCCGTCCGCCTTCTTTGCCAGACCTGTTGCTTTTGTGTATACACCATTCTTTACAAAATACCAGTTTGTGCTTGAACCATCGGCCTTCTGTGCTATACCTGTTACAGAAGTTGTATGTGCACCGTTTGACACATAATACCATGCAGTGTTTGAGCCGTCGGCTCTCTGTGCTATACCTGTTGATTTTGTATATACACCATTCTGAACATAGTACCATGTAGAATTGTAATTATCAATTCTCCTGGCAATGCCTGTTGATTTTGTATAAACACCTTTCTCCACGTAGTACCATGAATTATTGGAATGATCGGCTCTCTGTGCAATACCTGTTGATTTGGTGTAAACACCGTCTTCAACGTAGTACCATGAGTTGTTTGAACCATCAGCACGTTTGGTCAATCCCGTTGCAGATGTGTCATATAAGCCGTTAGTAATATAGTACCAGCCGGTAACACCGTTAACAGTACCTTTTATAACGCCGGTCATTCCTGTCTGAAGCTGTCCGTTTTTGTACCATCCCCAGTATCCGTTACTATAAGCAAATCCGTTGACATCCCCCAAACTAACTGCCGGCAGTGTTCCGTAAGCATTTGAAGCAAGAGTCAGCTGTGATGTGCCCAATACACTGGTCGTATCGTATCCGTATACGTAGCGGGTTCCGTTTATGCTGTATCCTGATGCCGGGGTGCCTGTTACTCCCTTAAGGATATACGCTTCGCTGCAATAGCTTCCCGCATCGCTCTTTGTTACATCTACCAGATAATTTCTTCCGTCGTCCATGGCGATTACGTTCCACATATGTGACTCGCCGTTTGAAGTTCCTGATGCCTGAATAGCCCTGATGCCTGAAAGTTCACAAAGATACTGCATTGCCTTTGTATATCCTTCGCATACAACCGTTGTCGAACTGTCTCCATCAAATACTGATATAAGCTGCCACGGATCTCCATATCCATAGCTGTAATTTCCGTAGTTTGCTGACCAGTTGTAGTCTGTCAGGGCGCAGATCTCATTTGCAAACCCCTTTACCTTTTCAGACATTGAACAACCTGCATATCTGTTTACGATGCTCTGTGCCGTCTGTTTAGCTCTGTTAAGTCTCGTTATGGCAGATCCCCCTGCAAAATCAGGTGATACACACATTGTTACTCTGAACTCTCCGGTAAATCTGAGCTGTGTAGAATTTCCGCTTAGTGTAAAGTATGTATAAGTGTATCCTGAATCCTTATCATACCAGTACAGTTCCAGCGGACAGTCTGTTAACAGTGCATTAATAACTACCTGCATATTCAAACCGTCCAGTTTCGCATACATTGCGGTCATTGCTGCTCCTGTAAGACTTCCGCCGCTTATTATTTCACTGACACCCAGTTCTGCTGCAGTATAAGCACTCTTCAGTCCCAGTTCATCTGCAGTGAAAGATATCACGTTGCTGACTGTTCCGTTTGCTGCACTGTTGATAACTGTCTGTCTGATCTTGCTGTATACCGCCTGATTTATGCCGGTAAGCCCGCAGCCTGCTATAGTCGTTGCCTGAAGTTCTGCATCTGCAAAGCCCATTTCTCTGTTTGCAAGTGCATCAAACAATTCCCTGTTTGTACCTACTGCTGCGTCCTGATTATTGCCGTAATATACTGGTCCGTCTACTTCTATCTCTATATCTGTTGCGGAAGTTTCTTCTGTAACTTCAGCTTCTTCTGATACAGCTTCTTCCTCATGGGCTTCCTGAGTTTCCTCTGCTGATGTTTCCTGCATTTTCTCTTCGTATACTGCCTGAGTTTCCTCTCCGTATACTTCCTGTTCTTCTGCTGCAGCTTCTTCACAGGATTCTGTTTCAGGTTCTGTGTACTCCGGAACTTTGGCTTCCTCTTCGAATCCGACGGTGTATTCCTCGTCCGCTGCAATATCTGTTGCTGTGGCGTCATCGATTACCTGGAGCAGTGTATCCTCTCCGCCGCCCTGCTCAGGGACTTCAACTGCATCAATCAGCCCTGTTTCTTCATATATCCGCTCAGATGGTGCAGCAAATGATGTAAATGCAAACGATGTTATTAATAAAACGCTTATTATAAAAGATACTGATTTTTTCATAACATGCCCCCGATTTTGAAATTAACCAGGTATCTGTCTGTGAACTGAAATCAGATACCTGTAAATACATTCCCCTTGATGCGCGCATTATGCCATAAAAAAAACATCAAATTTTCACAAATGGAAAATTTGATGTTTTCGTATAAAAAATTGCAATTCGGGATTCGGATATCTGCTTTTCGGACAAGTATATCTATATCCCGAACCTTTACAAAAGTATTTAATTCCTTCTGGACACTATGGATATCAGTCTTAACAGCTGAAGAACAGATGTCAGCAGGGCTGCTACATATGTGAGCGCCGCTGCTTTCAGGACTTTAGCTGCACCTTCCAGTTCTGATCCCGGAAGTATTGAACTGCCTTCCAGAATTTTGAGTGCTCTCGTTGAAGCATTGAACTCAACAGGCAGTGTAATGAGCTGGAATATAACAACAAATGCAAACAGAATCACACCAATGTCTGCAATGGAAGAAACACCGAAAATCAATCCGATAAGTATAAGAGGCCATGAAATATATGACCCTATTCTGGCCATGGGCACCGATGCCGATCTCAATTTAAGCGGTCCGTACCCCACCTGATGCTGTATAGCATGACCGCATTCATGAGCTGCGACTCCTATTGCTGCAACAGAGGTCTTGCCGTATACACTTTCAGAAAGCCTGAGCACCTTTTCTCCCGGAGAATAATGATCTGTCAGCTTGCCTCCAATCCGCTCGATCCTGACATCATTAATCCCTGCATTCTGCAGGATCATCATTGCGGCTGACTCTGCTGTCAGTCCCCTTGAGCTTAAAACCTTACTGTATCTGTTAAATGCTCCACTGACATTTACCTGTGCTGCTATTGTGATCACCACGCCGATAAGTACCAGTATATATGACCAGTCCAAAAACATATTAACCTCATTTCTTTTCATTCTGTATTATCAGTAATAAGGATTTTTATAATTATTATCGATAATAGTAACATATTTTTACACATGATAAAAGTATCCGAAAATCATCCGAAACCATGTACCCAGTCCGCCTTCAGATAATAAATAAGATAAATTACGGAGCTTACACCCCATGTTATGGGATATGCCCAGTATATGAGGTGTATCTCACCAAATACATTCATAACAGTCAGGATATATGCAATCCTCAGTCCGCACCAGGTCAGCAGCATTATCACCATGGGTACAACTGCTTTTCCCGCTCCCCTCAGTACCGACGCAACTCCATGGGAAAATGCCAGAAGGCAGTAAAACAGTGCTTCCGTCCTCAGCTGCCGTACTCCCAGGGTTATCACTTCCGGACTGCTGTCAAATGCTCCTACCAATAACGGTGCCGCAATAAAGGATATCACCCCGATTATTTCTGCCAGCACCATCGATGATATCACCCCGAACCTTGCACCCTTTACAGCCCGTCCGTACTCACGGGCTCCCAGATTCTGGCTTACGAAAGCAGTAGTTGCCATATTAAAGCTCATTATGGGAAGGAATGCAAATCCTTCTATTTTGGAATACGTGCCGTAAGCCGCCATGGCCATGGTTCCGAAGGAATTTATCTGGGTCTGGACCAGAACATTGGCAAATCCGATAACAGAGTTCTGAATGCCGGCAGGCAGTCCGTTTCTGAAGATTTCCACCACCATATCCTTCTTCAGCCGGATTTTCCGTATGTCAACAGTGTAAATATGCCCTTTTTTCATCAGATGCACAAGGCACAGTACACAGCTGGCCAGCTGCGAAATGACTGTAGCAAAGGCGGCTGACCATACTCCCCATCTGAACAACCCTACAAATAAGATATCCAGGACGATATTAAGTACCGAAGATAATATCAGATAATACAGCGGCCTCAGGGAATCTCCCACAGCATTCATTATTCCCTTCAGAAAATTGTACATTACAATTGTAACAGCCCCGCAGAAATAGAATCTGAAATACTCCTGTGCCTGGGGCATTACAGCAGGGTCTGTCTTCATCCATTCAAGAAATACAGGAGTAAACAGTACTCCCAAAACGGTAATCATAATTCCGCTTATCAGACCGATGGCAACATTTGTGTGGACGGCATCAGAAACCTTCTGCTCGTTTCCGGCACCGAAATATCTGGAGATAACCACTCCGGCACCCATTGATGTCCCCACAAAAAAACTTATCATCAGAAAAATAAGGGTTCCGGAGGAGCTTACTGCAGCCAGGGCTTCCGTGCCGAGAAATTTTCCGACTATAAAAACATCAGCCGTATTATACAGCTGCTGAAATAACTGGCTCAGGAACACAGGTACTGCAAACGAAACCATGTACCTGACAATGCTCCCCCGGGTCATATTTACCGTTCCCGATGTGCCGGGTTTTCGAATCAAACCCGATTTTCTCCCCGGCTTTATTCCATAATCCATTGAATTTATCCTCAAAACTTCAATTTTCGTCCCGCTTAATTTTCAGGGCGTGGAGTCAAGTATATCAAATCAGCACCGCAATTCAAGATTATATATTCAGTGTAATTGTTTCAAAGTGTCGTTCTGTGGTATACTTTCACCGGTTTACCGGAATAAATTCACCTGTAATCTGAAACATTATATGAAAGGAACTGTTCTTAATATGTTTTCCATGAATTCAACCTACAGAAGTATCACCTCGGATCCGGATATATATTTATATGTCCGCATGTTCATTCCCCCGGATATCCTGAACGCGATACCTCCGGAAATGTATGACTGTTCAATGCAGGAAATCAAGGACAGCATTACCCTTCCCTGGGGAGTTCCTTATATATCTGAGCAGGTTGTGTATGCTGCGGTCTGTGCTGCAGAAATTAAAGAAGGAAACAAATGGAGTACCGTTTCGGTATGGAATCCCGTCAGGGAAGATTTCGTCCCTGCAGCTGATAACAGCAAAAACTGCGCCTGCATTTTCTTCAGAAAAGAGCCTGCTGCCGAATGTTCCGGTTCCAAAAGACCCGCAGTCATCATATGCCCCGGAGGAGCCTATGAAAAAGTAGCCATGTCTCACGAAGGTTTCACTTACGCAGAGATTCTGGAAAATGCAGGATTCCGGTCCTTTGTGCTTAACTACAGAACAGTGCCCAATTACTACCCTGAACCCCAGAAGGACCTGCTGCTGGCCATTAAATATTTACGTCTGAATTCAGAAAAGTTAGGTATCGACCCGGAAAAGATCATTCTGGTGGGCTCATCCGCAGGAGGCCACCTCGTGGCTTCCGAAGCTCTGTATTCCGAAGATATCAATGCAGCTCTTTTGAAAGAGCTTGCGGCTTCAAATCCGGTGCTTTACGAAAAATACGCAGATATATCTTCTGCACCTGATATGCTGGGACTGTGCTATCCGGTCATCAGTTTCGTTTCCGAACAACATGAAGGCAGTTTTATCAATCTGTCAGGAGGAGATGAATCCCTTCGGGATAAGCTGTCGGTCGACCTGAATGCTGACAGTTCATATCCCCGTACCTTTATATGGAGATGTGACGATGATGAACTGGTTCCTGCCAGCAACTCCGACAGGATGTACGAAGCACTTAAGAAAGCAGGTGTGGAAGCAAAGATCTGCCGCTATCCTTCCGGAGGCCACGGTATAGGACTGGCAGACGGAACATCAGCCGAAGGCTGGATACATAAAATGATAGAATTCTTCAGATAATACAGTCAAGGCAGGTCTTCGAAGAGATCTGCCTTTTATTTATGCTTCAATATAGTCTTTTACTTCATCAACCATTGCTGCAGGTACATCTGCAGTGATCCTGATTCCCTCCGGCTTATATTCTTCCGAAAATATATCTGCCCGCTCATGAAGCCTGCTGACGATATCCCCCCTGGAATAGGGAACAAGCAGAGGCAGTTCAGTCCTGTCGCCGTATACCCTGGCAGTGATCATATCAATAAGCTCATCAATGCCCCTGCCGTCTGCTGCGGACATCCATATCTCATCATTTCTGACCTTAGGAATCTCCCAGCTTATTTCCTCAAGAAGATCTGTCTTGTTCATAACATATATGCGAGGTATATTCTGGGCATTCAGTTCCTTCAGAGTATCTTCCGTTACCTTTCTGTGCTGCCTGTTATATGGATCTGACGAATCCAGCACCACAAGGATCAGATCTGCGTGAACTGCTTCATCAAGGGTAGATCTGAAAGCCTTTACCAGGCCGTGAGGCAGGTTTTCTATAAATCCAACAGTATCTGAAAGAAGAAAGTCCCTGTTTCCCTCCACATTTATCCTTCTTATGGATGTATCAAGTGTGGCAAACAGCATATCCTTCTGGAACACCTGTTTTTCCTCCATCCCGTTTTTCTGAAGAAGACTGTTCATAAGGGTGGACTTTCCTGCATTTGTATAGCCCACCAGGGCCACATTCGGGAGACCTCCCTTCTCTCTTCCCTGTCTCTGGACATCCCTGGTTCGTGTGACAGTCTCCAGCTCCCGGGACAGTTCGGCAATACGGTGATTGATCTGGCGTCTGTCCAGTTCCAGCTGGGTCTCACCTACACCTTTATTGGCGCGGCTTCCTCCGCCGCCTCCCTGTCTTCCCAGATGCTGCCACATACCTGACAGTCTGGGCAGCATATACTGCAGATAAGCAGACTCTACCTGAAGTCTTGCTTCCCTGGTCTTTGCCCTTCTTGAAAATATCTCCAGTATAAGAGTTGTCCTGTCCCATATGGGTACACTCACCAGATTTGCCAGATTTTTCAACTGGGCCGGTGACAGATTTCCCTCAAAAATACAATAGTCAGCCTCCAGTGCAGCTGCCATATCAGCCAGTTCTGTGACCTTTCCTCTTCCCAGGTAGGTCCCTGCTTCCGGATGTGCCAGCTTCTGTGTTAAAATACCTGCTACTTCCATGTCACAGGCCTCAATAAGGCTTTCCATCTCGCTTATACTGTGTTCGAAATCCTCCGAGGAGTCAGTATCCAGTCCTACCAGTACCGCCCTGTATATTTTATTCTTTTCTATATTATTCTCATAAAACGTACTCATGATCTGCGAACCTTTTCCTATCAGAATAAATAAAAAATCTGATAATGCTACTGACAGATAATACCATATATTATTCAATTATGTTGTCTTTTCTGCTTTTCTTAATCCAATATACCATATTCCGAATCATCACCCGGGTATAACATCCGGGAATTATCTCACAATCGTCTCCGCAGGAGACGGAATGTGTTCGCAGATGTTCAGACCTCAGATTACGGAGTTTTAAACCCTGAGTCTGAATCCGGAAATGAACAGCAGATGCCAGTTTGATCCGGTTTAAAAATAAAAGTGCCCACAGATTCTGCACATCCATGGGCGCTTTTATCATTCAGCAAAAACCGCATCAAATATTTTTTTTGCAAAAATATTATCATCCCTTACTACGATCAAAACCTTCGTGTCATATTCTTCAGGCAGTGCATATGCTTTAAGTGATGGGAATTCTTTTGCCACATCTGCAGACAGAAGAGCATATCCTTTACCCATCTTGAGATTCACCATAAGTGTTTCTATATTATCTGATTTAATGTTATCTTCCGGATTCAGCCCCAGATTATTCAGTGTCTCTATATTACTCTGACGAAGCCTGTGCCCCTTATCCGCTTTAGGCAGCAGAGGTTTTTCATTCCTGAAATCATCCAGCCCGATTGCCTCTTTTCCCCGGAACAGCTTAGGAGAATAAATAAGAGCGGTCTTTCTTTTTATCAGCAATGCCGCAGAATAACCCGGCTGCTCTACATAATCATCCTGTATGGTCACTGCATAATCAATTTCCCCGTCCCGGAGCATTCGTTCTACCCCTGCCATATTGCTTGTTACAAAGTCCATATGTATCTCAGGGTCATATTTGCTCAGGCAGTTCGTAACCTTCCCAAGGAAGTCATCATTTACCCTGCCGTCAAAACATCCTATTCTCAGTTTTTTAATTTTTTCTTTGCCGATGGCAGCCACTCTTGCAACAGAATCTGCAAATTCCGTTTTAATCCTGAGCATATCTGAGCGAAGGGCCTCTCCTGCAGGCGTAAGAAATACTTTACGTGACTTTCTTTCAAATAATCTGGTGCCTATCTCATTTTCCAGAAGTGATATCTGCTTGCTGAGTGCAGGCTGGGATATAAATAAATTCTCTGCTGCTGTAGTAAAATTAAGGCACTCTGCGGTTTCAAGAAAGTAATCTATCTGAATCAGGCTTATCATAATCTGCTGCTCCGGGAAATTGCATATTAACCGATAATGCTGCATGTACAGTCCCACGCTTTGCAGCATGAAAGACTGACATTCCATAAAAGTACGTTATAGTATACAACAAAAGGCACCGGTGTTAAACACCGGCGCCTGATATTATTTTTATTCTGATCCGGTACTGCTCTGTACCGGTATCAGTCCTTCACATTCATGAATTATTTGAATGACTTGTATGTTCTGTATGAGAACATTCCTTCATGAGACTGAAGGAGCGGGCTTCTTTCTGTTGAAAGCTCGAATGTGATCTCGCCTGTTGTCTGATCAAGTTCTGTGAAGATCGGGATGCTGCCCTGACGAAGGTCATCAAATCCGATATCTGACTGTGTTCCTTCAGGAACAAATGGTCCAAGGTTATCGATTACACCATGAAGACCCCAGCCGATAAGAACTGATGTAGGTGCAAAGTAATCAACGCTGCCGCAGTGTGAAGAATTGTGGTACTTGCCTGTCTGTTCATCAAGGTCAACGCCGTTGATCACATCATGAATGGTTGCTGTGCCTGCTTCTGCATCGATAGTTGCCTTGAATACTCTTGTCATTGTAGGAACCGGCATCTTACGAAGGAATGGTCCCATACCTGTCTGGTTGTCGAATATAGAGATGTCTCCGTCTTCACAGTAACGGGCATAGTGCTGTCCGTAGGTAAGAGCGTTGAATTCATTGCCCATTTCGTCTGTACGAACTGTTGTGAATTCATCAAAGCCTGTAAGTGTGCTTGCCTTGCCGCCGAGGATCCAGTCGATCTCGCCTGTAGCCATATCAAACTGATATACTGCACACTGGTCTCTCATGGAAACAAGGAGCTTAGCTACTGTGCCTTCATCATTTAAGATGTAGTCCATAGAGTTAATGTGAACATAGTCCATGATGCCGTCAGCAAATGAAGGAACTTCGTTCTGTCCTACTGTTACAACAACACCGTCAAGTGTAGCATTTGCATAGTCAAGTTTTTCAACTGCTGATTCATAAAGAAGCGGATAATCTGTTGTATCGATTTCTGCAACAAGTGCTCCGTCTTTAACCTCCTGCATAACACCAGCCCAAACATATGTCCTGCTTGTGCCGTCGATGCCTGCTACACCTTCAGGAAGGTTGTTAACTTCTTCTAATGTGTAGCTGAGGAGCAGGTAATGAGCCGGCTCGATAATTACGAATTCGTGCTGGTCAAGGTATCCTTCACCGTGTCCTTCAGATGCAGCTAATGTAACCTTTTCAACATCAACATAGCTGCTGTCCATTACTACATACATACCTGATGAGTATCCGCCGTTAGCATTTCTGTATTCCGGCTGAAGCTCTACAAAGTATGTATAAGCATCGCCCTGCTTTGCGAAGTTTTCGCACATAAGAGCTTCGCCTACACAGTTGCAGTTCCTGAAGTAAACGAGCTCTCCTGCTGTAGAAACACGGAGTAAGAACTTGTCAACTACGAAATCATAGAAGCCTGCATTTTCTTCTGCTACTTTGTTAACGATGATGTTCAGCTTGGGCATAAGAGGATTTACCGTGTGAACATTGTAAACTGTTCCGTCTGCCATGGTAACTGCAACAACTTCATCAACAAGCTCTGCTAACATCATGGGAGCAGGAACGAATTCCGCCTTACCGTCAGCAACTGCGATGTCACCTGATACTGAGCTTACTGCTGAAGCGATATCGCCTGTAAGGATAACCTTGTTGCCTGCTACAAGAGCGTTAAGATAAAAATCTGTTGTATTGCCTTCTTCAGGTGATGCTGTAAGAACAACGCCTGATGCGCCATTTTCGTCAGCTGCTGTGATGCCGATCTCAGCTGCTGCAGGCACTAATGCTGTAGCTTCCTTCTGTCCTGCGATGTCTGCTGCATAATCATATGCCGCCTGACCGGCTGAAGCAGGAACAGCAAGTGCAACTACCATCGCTGCTGCAATAAATGCTGCAAATACTTTTCTTAATTTCATTTGTCTTCTCCTTTTGCTTTTTTAACCCACTAAGTGCTTTTCATGCAAAACCTGCACTTAAGCACACTTGTCGACACATAGAGAATATATTATTTTTTACGCAGTGTACAATCACATATAGTTATGCCATCCATAACCTTATAGTTATGGATGGCATATATTTTCATCATTTTTTATTTCGAGACCCGAGACTCAGCATAAAGTCTTCGTATGCTCTCCTCACGGTCTTATGCAGCCTGCCAGGTATCTGTATCAGATATCTGTCTTCCATTATTATGTGATCAACATTTAATTCTGATATGTAAAACAGATTAACTATAAAAGAGCTTCCTACGCTGATGAAATTGGGGCCTTCCTCCAGCTTTGCCGCCAGAGCTTTATGGGACATTCTCACTTCCAGCTTTTCACCGTTATCCATGAATACATCCTGATATTTTCCGTCTGCCACACAATACAGGATATTTCTGAGATATATATGCCGGTATCCTTCCCTTGTGGACATCACCATATGCCGGCGTCGTTCCTTTCCACCCTGGTCAGCAACTGAATCCAGAGTCTTTCTCAGTTCTTCATATAAAAAACCTCTCAGCAGAAAATGTGTGGAGCCCGCTTTCATGGCATCTGATGCAATGGCCCGGTCTTCTGTAACAAATATTACCGGAGATCTGATTCCCATGTTTCTTAATTCCATGGCTGCAGATATGCCGTTAATTCCGGGCATTACAATATTTATCAGTAATGCATCAAACTCCTCTCCTCTTTCTACCGCTTCAAGGAGTTCCAGCGAAGACCTGAATGAGTTGAATACTATCTGCTTTGACTTATTTTCTTCTGCATATCTCATGACCATGGCACAGGTCAGTTCCATATACCGTTTATCATCATCAACTATTGCCAGGTGAAACATAGATCCTTCTTTCACAAACCATAATAACTGTCACTGGTAAAATAGTACACCACCGGAACTGTTTTATCAACAGCCACGAACATGTATACACTTTCCGATACCGTTTACACCCTTACTTATTTTATCTTAGAAAAATACCCCACCATTTTTTCTACATCTCCAGCAACTGTTGATTCCATATAAATTTCTGCGAGATATTTACCGTCACCTGATCTGATGAAATATTCAACAGCATATACCGGTATTCCGCTGGCCACATACTTCATGGCAACACCCCAGTGCTTTTCACCCATGATCGTATCCTCATCAGCCATGTATTCAAAGCTGTCAAGAGTCATTCCCTGATCAGCGATGCTCTCCCTCATGCCTTCTTCAAGGGAAGGTGCAGTATTTTTTACGACTGTTTCTTCCTTATCCCATGTACCTCCCAGTAATCCCGGTGTTTCTATAACAATGCTCAGATACCCGTCATTTGTATATGCAGAGAAAACAACCTGTGGACTTATTGCCAGCAGACTGCTGAGAGAATCAATAGTACTTTCATCATTAGCCTTTTCCACCGGATTGTTTGCAGCAACAAATGCACCTCTCGGCTGAAGTTCCGATCCTGACGGAAGTGAAGCCCGGAAACCGAAATATTCATTTACATATCCGTTGATCTCATATCGTCCCACAACCTTTTTGTCCACTTCTGCTGCCTGAGCGGCTGTTGCAAAACACATAACTGCCATTACCAGTGCTATCAGAAATGCCGTTAATTTTTTCATTGTAATTCCTCCCTGTTCAATCAAAAAATCAATCTGTAATATCTACTACCTGAATGTGGAAATTAAGTTCTTTTCCTGCCATTTCATGGTTAGCATCAAATGTTATGAATTTATCGTCCTTTTCAGTAACGGTAACCGGAATAGGCTGTCCCATTGTATTGGAGAGATATACATGTTCTCCTACACTGAGTTCCTCGGAGCCGGGCATCTGCGAGATTTCAATCTTAAGTATATATGCAGGATCCGGCATGCCGTATGCTTCCTCCGGCATCAGATGTATGTCAACTTCGTCTCCGGTTTCCAGCTCGGCAACAGCTTTATCAAAACCCAGGATCATCATCCCAGCACCACAGATGAATTCCAGCGGTTCATCCCTGTCATATGAGGAGTCAAACTGTGTACCGTCATTCAAGGTTCCCCTGTAGTGTACTCTTACCGTTTTTCCTACATTCTTTCCTTCGAAAAGAGGTGCTCCGCCGCCGCAGCCTCCACAGCCACCGCCGCAGCTGCCACAGCCGCCCCCGCAGCCGCCGCAGCCGCCGCAGCCGGCTTCTTCATCATGATCGTTATGATCACAGTTTATGCCTTCAGAAATAAGTTCTCCGTTAATGTAAGCCTGTACAGCTTCGTCTGCATCACCTGATACACCTGAACATACCTCAATTCCCGCATCAGCAAGAGCTGCCTGTGCACCGGCGCCAAGTCCTCCGCATATTACTGCTTCAATGCCCTTTGCGGCCAGAAATCCGGCAACTGCTCCGTGCCCCTGTCCGTCTGCAGACACAACTTCGCTGCATGTTACCTTTCCGTCTTCAACATCATAAATCTTGAAACTTTCTGTATGTCCAAAATGCTGGTATACCTGTCCGTTGTCATATGTTACTGCTATTTTCATTTTCCCCTCCTGCGTGGTTTCTTATCTGTTTTTATTTTTATGTTTTAATTTTTATCACATCCCATCCGGACATGACATATATTTAAAAGCGAATATGACGAGCCGTTGTAATTCAGGAATGGTGAGGTGCGCCCTCAGCATACCATGAATTACAGGCGCAGTCATCCTGAGCATTTTAAATATATGCCATGTCCGGATGGGATTATCAATATATTCCCGTTGATTGTATCACATATCATATAACCCTGTAACAGAATTATCAAATCGTTTTTTTCCTGCGTAATATGCCTTCCGTCTCGCTGTACACAGCTGATGCCAGGATCATTACAGCCCCGATAATCCCGAAAACACTCATCTTCTCTTTAAGGATTATCGATGACAATATCAGTGCCGTTACCGGATCAATATAGCTGATAATTGCAATACTCTGGGTTTTCAGCCCATCCATGCTGCCGAAGTACATGGCATATGCAAGTCCCGTATGTATGAATCCCACGATCAGCAGCATGATGACCGCTCTCGTATCCAGGTGAATATCGGAGATATCCGAAGTAAAAAGCATATATGGAATGACCACAACAGACGCTGATACCAGTTCGATAATAGTTTTCTCATAGGCATCAACACCCGGTATCTTCTTATTGATAATGATAACCGTGGCATAAAACACAGCCGCACCTAAGCCGCATAATATTCCTATGGTATCTGTATCCGGAGGCAGCGTACCGGCAGCTGCAGCTTCAAGCAGAATTCCGGATTCTGTCTGCTGTACCTGTCCCGGATCTGCTGTGATCAGATTTTCCACTACTCCCGAAACAAAGAACATGCCGACCACAGATATGATCAGACAGATGACCCTGTTCAATCCCAGTTTTTCCCTGAACAGAAGAGCCGACATCAATATAACAATAGTAGGCTGCATGTAATAACACAGTGTTGCCGTGGCAACTGTCGTATAATTATAAGCTTCAAACAGAAGTATCCAGTTAACTCCAATGGCTGCCCCTGCGGCAATAAGTCCCCACACTTTTTTCCTGCCTATGCCGTGCCTGAATTTTTTCTTCTGAACCTTAAGTGCCAGAAACAGGAATGCTGCTCCGCTCAGACCTCTGAAACATGCAAGCATTGCCGAAGGCAGAGGAATAAATCTTCTGAATATTCCCACAGACCCGAATATCAGGGCTGAAACGATCAGCATTATCATTGACCCCGGGTCATTCTTTTTTTCATTCATGCAAATCATATCCCCGCCTTTAATGAGAATACCTCTCCGTTTTAAAATTTCACGGATTCCATATTACATTACAAGTATGCTTTTGCCAACATAAAACAGCATAAAAACAAGCTAGGCATACCGCTTACGAAATTGTAAAATATCATTGGTACACTTTTTCCAAAAGATCTTATTCCGTATGCTGCACCATCAGACAGCAGATAGGAGAACCATATGACATTGACACAGATTGAGTATTTTATAGATGCTGCCGAAAGCAGGAACTTCAGCAAAACCGCCGAACGAAAATATGTATCCCAGCAGGTTGTCAGCAGCCAGATAAAAGCCCTGGAAACCGAGCTTGACATAATCCTGTTTGACCGCACAAACAGACGCAGCATAGTGCTGACCGAAGAAGGACGTCTTCTGTACAGTATATGGCGTGACCTTTACGAAGACTTCACTCATTCCCTGAAGGTTGCACGTTCCATGAAATTCAGTCGCAAAAACTATATCACAATAGGTGTAGAATCCGGAAAACTGATTACAGACTACGTACTTCCTCTTATTTATAAGATAAAGACAGACCTTCCGGGAATAGACTTTTCCTACGAGTTCGGCCCTGCTGCAGAGATAGTTGATAAGGTTGAAAATGGTGAACTGGATTACTGCATAGTTCTGTCTTCGGAATATAACGGTAAGATAGGATGCGATATTATCAAACATATGAATCTTCGTCCGGGCATTGCCATGTCTGTAAATCATCCTCTTGCCAATCGGAAAAATGTTACTCTTGCAGACATCAAAGACGAGCCCAAGATCACATTCAAAAACTTTTTTGCCAAAAATGCCTTTACCCGTATGACCGCGGAATTTCTGGAAGCCGGACTCGTACCTACAAATTTCATTTACGTAGATGACATAAATACCATAGAAGCCATGGTCCGGGCCTGCAGCGGCATAACGATGTGTTTCATAGAGCAGTTTTCCAATAAGGACGGAATAAAATGGTACCCGATTCACGGAGGCAACAACGGAATGGACATTAACCTTGTAATGTTGTGGAAAGATCACAAAAATCCACAGATTGTCGATGCTTTTACATCAGATTAACAATGTTTCAGCTGTATTAAATCAATGTTTTTCTGCTTTACGGAAATACACGTTAATGATACTATTCAGAGGATGTGAAAATCTGGTCTTCAGGCCATGATGTTTGTAACTCATCCGGGATAATTTTCATTCTATGAGGTTGCTTGTGTTTTAGTATTCCCGGTTAAATCCGCAGTTCAGAAAAGGAGAAATGAACTATGCTTACAGTAAAAGAAAACCTGGCCGAAGTAATGAAAAAAGACGGCCATCCTGACCGATTTGTAAAAGGCTGGGAGTTTGTTAACTGTGTTTTCCCTACATCCTACTACATGGGTGACTACCCGCTTCCGGGGCATCCGGGCAATGGTTATGACATGTATGGCGTGTACTGGTCGCTTCCTGAAGGACAGATGGGTGCCTTCCCCGTACATGATGACGAACACCGTCTTGTAAAGGATATTACAGAATGGCAGTCAGTTGTAAAGCGTCCTTTTGTAATCGAAGATCCTGGTTACTGGGGATTTTTGAACAGCTTCAGGCAGTACACAAATACTGAAAACCAGTACCTTGCTGCCCTTCATCCACAGGGACTTTTCGAGCGTCTCCATGCACTCATGGGAATGGAAGACTGCCTTTGCAATTTCTATGAAGAGCCGGATGAAATGAAAGCCCTTATCGAATTCATTACAGATGTTGACCTTGAGTTCGCAAAAGTCATGATAGAACGTCTCGGCATCGAAGCTGTCGTAAGCCATGATGACTGGGGTTCAACAAAGAACTCATTCCTTTCACCGGAAATGTTTGACGAATTCCTGCTGCCGGCATATAAGAAGATCTACGGATATTACAAGGATAACGGCATTCTCATCATCCACCACAATGACGGCTATGCTGCCAACCTCATTCCTGAAATGATCGAAATGGGCATTGATATCTGGCAGGGTGTCATTCCTGAAAATGACCTTGAAAAATGCCTTAAGGCAGCTGATGGCAAGCTGACATTAATGGGCGAGATAGAGACAAGAAAGCTCGACATCCCGGGCTGGACGCCTGAAATGGTAGCAGAAGAAGTTGAACGTGCATGCCGCAAGGGCACAAAGAACAACTTCATACCTGCTCTTACAGCAGGTACTCCGGGCAGTGCATTCGGTGTACACGAGCAGGTTGATAAGGAAATCGACCGCATGAGTTCCATACTCTTCTGATGTCGGAAAATTTCCTGATACAATTCACTTCAGATAAAAACAGCAGAGGCACCGTTGTCTCTGCTGTTTTATTTACAATTTACGGATTAAACTATACATCAAATCCGGGCTCAGCATGATGATTCCCGGCTCATATATCGATTATTTAAGAAATGCCGCAAGTCTGTCTGCCATTTCATCAATTGACTGTCCGGTGGTATTGATGCTGAGTTCGTAATTTTCTCTGCTGCCCCATTTCATAAAAGAAAACTGTTCAAAGTAATCAGCTCTCATTTTATCTATCTTCTGGATAACCTTCTTCATATCCTTATCTGTCAGCTGGGGATCCAGCTTGTTTTTCCTGCGGCATCGGCTCATACGATAATCCATATCAGCATACACGAATATCCTGTAAGGATCCCTGCCGGCGTCTTTGAGAATGAAATCAGCACATCTGCCCACGATCACACATCCGCCTCGCTCTGCAAGCTTCAGTACTGTGTCTCTCTGAGCGTTAAGTACCTCCAGCCTGGGCTGATAGAACAGCATGTCCCCAAGATAAGGCACCTTCTGTGCACCCCGAAGGGTTTTCCTTACATACTCCTCAGAAAATTCAGTTTCCTTCATAATTTCATAAATTACTTCCTTATCAATGAAATCATATCCCAGACGTTCTGCCAGTTTTCTCCCCAGCTCACGTCCGCCGCTGCCGAATTCTCTTGCTATTGTAATTATATTATTGTTCATGTATTTATACC
>JABUTA010000199.1 GCA_021443845.1 Parasporobacterium sp. | reverse complement strand
ATACTGCTGATAGCTGCATTGCTTATCATCTGGGAACTGGTTGTCCGTATCTGGGAACTTCCGGTTTATCTGCTTCCGTCTCCCACAAAGATATTTTCTGCACTGATATCTGACTTCGGTACTCTGATGTATCACTCCGGAGTGACGCTGGCAGAAGCTCTGACGGGAATCGTGATCTCATTTGTAATCGCTGTGATAACAGGTATTCTTATGGACATGTTTCCCACCTTCAAGAGATGCATTTATCCGATATTTGTAGTGACGCAGACTGTACCTGTGATCGTGCTTGCGCCTATTCTGATAATCTACCTGGGCTTCGGGTGGGGACCTAAGATAATAACAGTAGTTCTTATGTGTTTCTTCCCTATAGTAGTCAGTTTTTCGGACGGACTTTCCCAGATGGATAAGGGATACATTAATCTTATCAGAACTTACGGCGGCTCCGGAATACAGCTGTACAGGATAGTGAAACTGCCAGCAGCCTTTATATCACTGATATCAGGACTTAAAGTTGCTGCAACCTACAGCATTTCAGGTGCGGTTGTAGGTGAATGGATCGCTTCAAGCAGCGGGTTGGGTTACTATCTGCTGCGGGCAAAGAACGGATATCTTCTTGATAAGGTATTTGCCAGTGTGGTGATCATCATAGTACTTAGCCTGATGATGAACGGGCTTGTTAAACTGTTCGGACGTCTTGTCATTCCGGCGAGGGCAGGACTGAATTCGGAAAAACGCCGGAGCAGAATTAAAAGGAGACAGAAAACATGAAAAAGTTGTTAGTTGTTGTTGCAATTATACTTGCCGCTGCTTTCGCATTTACAGCTTACGGAAGCGAAGGCCAGAATGAAAATACCGAAATGAAGCAGGTGACTGTGATTCTGGATTACATTCCAAATACCAATCATACGGGAATGTACGTTGCTCTTGATAAGGGTTACTATGCACAGGAGGGGCTGGATGTTACCATTATCGAACCTACAGAAGGAGCTACAAATACATTAGTAGCGGTAGGTAAAGGTACTTTTGGTGTGACCTATCAGGAAGATCTGACCCTTGCAAGAGTTGCCGGTCTTAATATAAAAGCTGTTGCAACCCTTATACAGCATAATACTTCAGGTTTTGTTTCATTAAAGGACAGCGGTATCCTGTCTCCTGAAGACTGGGAAGGTAAAACCTATGCCGGATGGGGCGGTTCCGGAGAAAATGCTGTTGTTCAGGCAGTAATGACTCAGGCAGGTAAGGATTTCAGCAAACTGAATATGGTCATATCCGACGGTCTGGGGTTTGAATCTCTGGGAAGATCCTGCGATCTTATGTGGTTCTTTGAGGCCTGGGACTGTGTTCAGGCATCTATGGCAGGTGTTGAATTAAATTACCTTCCCTGCAATGAACTTGATGCAAGACTTGATTATTATACACCGGTAATCATAACAAGTGAGGATGTTATTGACAGCGACCCTCAGCTGGTTGAGGCATTTCTGAGAGCAACAGAAAAGGGTTATGCCGATGCTATAGCCGATCCTGATGCATGTGCAGAGATTCTCTTAAAGTATGCACCTGACTATGATATTGAAATGCTGAAAATTTCCCAGGGCATTCTGGCAGGCAAATATATTGATGATGCTCAGAGCTGGGGCACAATGAAAGACGAAGTATGGGATAACTATACAGCTTTCCTTGTTGAAAACGGAATTCTTGATGCTGCGGTACCTGCATCAGACTGCTATACAAATGAATTTTTAGGCAAATGAAATTAAGAGTATCAAATATAGATTATTCATATGATCCCGGCCTTGTGAAAGTCCTGAACAACATATCCTTCAGTGTAAATGACGGAGAATTCGTGAGCATTCTGGGGCCATCGGGCTGCGGCAAATCCACACTGCTGAATATACTTGCGGGTATTATTACTGAAAATACAGGTGAGGTAGAAGTGGACGGAGGGATTGTTTCCGGCATATCACCCCATTTTGCCTACATGCCTCAGAATGATCTGCTTCTTCCCTGGAAGAGTATTCTGGACAATATATGTCTTTACAATGAAATACATCACAGTAAGAAAGATGTCATCGGTAAAGCTGCAGAACTGATGAAACGTTTCGGACTTCAGGGATGTGAAGACAAATATCCGAATGAACTTTCCGGCGGCATGAGACAAAGGGCTGCTTTTCTCCGCACTTCTCTTTGCGAGGCTGATATATATCTGCTGGATGAACCTTTTGGGGCACTGGATGTTATCACCAGGGGTGAAATGCAGGACTGGCTGAAGGATATATGCAGGGAACTTCATAAGACTGTACTTCTGGTGACCCATGATACTGACGAAGCCATTTATCTGTCAGACAGGATCATTGTTCTGGGAAATGCAGGTGAAGGCATAAGGGAGGAAATCAACGTACCGGACTGTACCAGATCCCGGGAGTGGCTTTTTGAACAGGTTGAATTAAGAAGCAGGATACACCGTATCATCAGCAGCAGACAGTGACGGCGAAGGTTGAGCATTATGAAAAACAAAGCAGTTATTGATGCCCATGCTCATCTTGATCTTGTTCACGAAGATGAAGCTTTAAATGAGCTTATATTTCGTAAAAACAGATCGATTTGCACTTGCTTAAGTGCAGGGAATATGGATGAATGGGTAAAATACAGAAGGCTTACAGAGGATTTTGCTGAAACCACATGGGTAAGCTTCGGTATACACCCATGGTATTCCCGGGGCGAGGATCCAAGCAAGTATACTGATGTATACAGGGATTGTATAATAATCGGAGAAATAGGTCTGGATACACTCTGGACTGATGTCCCTTATGAACAGCAACACAGAGTATTTACAAAACAGCTGGCAATTGCAGAAAAATTTGAAAAGCCCATATTGCTTCATACAAAGAACTGTGAAAGGGATGTGTACGAGCTAGTAAAGGGA
>JABUTA010000198.1 GCA_021443845.1 Parasporobacterium sp. | reverse complement strand
AAGAGGCGACAACCAGATTTGAACTGGTGATGACGGTGTTGCAGACCGTTGCCTTACCACTTGGCTATGTCGCCTTATATTATTCCGCACGTAACGTGCTTGGATAGTATATCAATTTGCTTTCATATCGTCAAGTAGATTTTATCTTTATTCCTGTATGATTTTATACTGTTCCTATCTGAATTTAATCTTAAACAGCCCGACAATACTGTCTATTATCTTCATCAGATAATTGTTGTCATATATAAACTTCAGAAATCTGCTGCTGTTGATGACCTGCTTGCAGGATGCACCAAATTCCGTTCCGCTGAGCATCATTATGATCAGACAGATGATCCATAGGAACAGTACACCCTCCGCCAGTCCTACTACGGCACCGAATATTCTGTTCACGCCCCCCACCACGGGAATGTGATTTATTACATTGGACAGTCGCAGTATAAGCCTGATCACCAGGAATATCAGGATGAACAGCAGTACGTAGCTTAATATTTTGATGATAAGCGTGGTCAGATGCTTGCCCATATATTCGGCAAAGCTGTTTACTCCGTCATCCACATAACCGGCCAGGGTATTTCCGGATTTAAGATCCTTCTTCATGTTGTCTGTTATAGGAAGAGAATCTATAAACTTGTTTTCTGCATCCAGTGCAGTATTTGACAGGGGATCCAGTTTGC
Source organism: Parasporobacterium sp. (assembly GCA_021443845.1). GTDB lineage: Bacteria > Bacillota > Clostridia > Lachnospirales > Lachnospiraceae > RGIG5612. The sequence continues at coordinate 2,260 of JABUTA010000198.1, read as the reverse complement.
TCTCCACAAATTCTTCTATGCCCGTCTGCATCCTTGATCCGATAACAGTACTGTTCTCCACAAAATCAGCCAGATGGGGAGCAATAACACCGGCAAGGATAAGTGTAATGATCAGGGAAAATGTAGTCAGTATAATCCGAAGGAATCCTCTGGCAAACCCGACTATCAGAAATATCGCCAGAAATACCCCCGTCGCTATGGAAGCAATTAACGGTGTGTCAATATTCATATATGATTACTCCAATGTTATAAATTCAGTATCCGATGCGGTACTGTAAAGAAAATGTCTTCCGTCTGATGACACCAGTGCCACTATACGTTCAGGAAATGCGTACCGCAGTTTTTCCACTCCTGCAAAACTGAACATTAAGCACTCATTGCCTGAATACATTATCACATTATCTCCCGCAAAATCAGCTTTGTTAAAAGAAAACTCTGTGCCTTTATTCAGCACGATATTGCCTGAAAGATCAAATACCCTGATATTATAGGCACTTTCTGACTCAGGCTCTTCAGTGATCATTCCCACATAACTGTCAGTGAAGAACAGGGATTGTATTTCCCATGTACAATCCAGGGTTTCATAAACAGGCTCAGGTACATCCTTATATTTGTAAAAGGCCAGTGCCTTATCACCTACCACAGCCCAGGTATCATCCTTCATATACTTCACATCCGTAAGCATAATGGACTCATATCCGTCAAATGTCCCCGTAATTATGTCATCTGAAGAACTTCCGTCTCCCGAAAGATCGTAAAATATCACCTTAGACCTGAGGGTTCCTTTGTTTACAGTTACATAGATCGCAGCCATTCTGCTTCCGTCATCTGACAATTCGATATCCATCAGATAACCGCCGGATGAAAATATGCTCTTGGATGTAAGTATCTCATTCCCTTTACGATCCTTCAGTTCAATATAACTCAGGTTTCCCTCATCTGTTGCACATCCCGTCAGACCTGCAGATGTGACTTCAACATCCATTATATTTCCTGAATAGTCGACTTTTCCTGCGTATCCGCTCCGGTCATAGAGCATTACAGCCTTTCCTGTAATGTCTGATACAGCTATATAATCTCCGTTCACATCAAAAATCGGTCTGATCATGGAATGGCTCTCATTCCATACTACCCTGTCGGATGTAAAATACGTTACGCCATCATCGGCACATTTCATATATCCGTCACCATATACACGAAATTGAGAATTATTATCTGCATTATTCATTTTAAGTGACGCATTTACATTATATCCCGTATACTTCCTGTACTTTGTCAACAGAACAATTCCGACAACAATAAGGGAGGCCACCACAAGAATCGCTACTGCGACAGCAAATGGTGTCCTTCCTCCTGACTTTTTCCTTCTGCGTTTTCGGGTATTATTTACTCTTCTTCTTTTGTTTCGGCTTCTTCTGTCTTCTGCCATGTACCTGCTTTCTTATTTGTCAGTGTTTCCAATGCCTGACCGATGTTTTCTGCACGTCCTTCACTGATGATTCCTATCAGCTCGTCGATTTTCTCAGCCTTGTAATATTTATCTCCCAATGCCGCAGCATATACTGCAGATTCATCGACAGCTGCCTTGAACCCGGCATTTCTTTCATCCAGCTCATTCTGAAGCTGTCTTATATCCTTGTCCAGATCTTCCAGAACAGCTGCATACTCATTTTCCATTTTTGTACGGATTTCTACAGATTCCTTTTCCTCGAAATATTTAACGGCCTCATCCCGACGTGCCTTTATCTCGTCACATTCTTTTCTGGCAGTATCTACCATATAATCGTATTCACTCAGATTATACTGGCTTTCATCCGGATCCGCCTTTATATTTCTGTTTATCTTTTTGATGCGGCTTCTGTTTTCGGCGATCTTCAAGATACTGCTGCGTGCTTTTATTATCTCATCAAGACGGTTTCCTTTCTGGGTCCATGCCTTGATCAGGAAATATAAACCTGCAAAAAATGCAGCAATCAATATCCATACAAGTATCTTTACACCAACAGAATCTATGAATCTTGTAACAATAAACGGTATCAGAAATACACAAAGGAATAATATTGCGGCACAGACAACGAAATCCAGCTTATCTGTAGGATAGAATACGGAATAATACCACCTGCACCTGCACACGAAAGGAACTCCCTCCTGTCTGAAACGCTGGCTGATTTCCGCCTGCATCACCTTATTCTCATCCAGAAGTGAAGAATTCTCTTTCTTCATTCTCAGGTTGACAGCCGCTGCATTCGCAATAAACAAA
>JABUTA010000197.1 GCA_021443845.1 Parasporobacterium sp. | reverse complement strand
TACCACATCCAGGACAAAGCTTCTTATTATTAACTATCCGAACAATCCCTCAGGCAAGGTTCTGTCAGAAGCCGACCTTTGTGAACTGAAAACATACCTCAGGAAGCACCCTGATGTATATGTTATTTCTGACGAGATATACGAAAAGCTGATCTACGACGGAAATGTCCATATCAGCCCGGCGTCAGATCCCGAGTTTTTCAGCAGGATCATCCTTATAAACGGTTTTTCAAAATGCAGTGCCATGACCGGCTGGCGTGTGGGTTATCTGGCTTGCAATCCGGAGATTTATAAGGCTGCCCTGAAGATCTACCAGCATTCCATGAGCTGCACCAGCAGCTTTGTACAGAAGGGAGCCCTGGCAGCCCTGAAGCTCCCCGAAGAAACCGAAAGAATGCGAAGTGCCTATGAGCACAGAAAAAATATCATATATGAAGCATTTCGCGATATTCCCGAAATCGAATTCAAAAATCCTGAAGGTTCTTTCTACGCATGGGTCCGTTTCAATACGGATAAATCCTCCGAGGAAATCTGCACTCTGCTGCTGGAAGAAGCAGGTATCGGCGGAATACCGGGAGCTGCATATGGTGTCCGGAACGGCTGCTTTGTACGGTTCTGCTTTGCAAGCAGTGATGAGGTCCTTACGGAGTTTACAGCCAGAATGAAGGATTTCTGCAGAAAGTTCTTATGAAAGTACAGAAAATATACTGCAGCGGCAACATCTGCACCGCTGCAATGGTGAGACAATGAATAATTCAGAATTTATAAAAGGCTCTGTAGGGGAGATCAATAATCTGCTGTCTTCCCTTATGACCAGAAAACAGTCAATATTGGATGATGCCTACTCCAAAGGCGATGAGGATAAATGCAATCCTCTGGATACTTCTTATGCACGGTATCTGGAAATGATGGGCAGAATGCGGAAGCCGGTATCATGCCCCCGCATAGTTTATCAGGGAGAACCCGGGGCTTACAGTGAAGCTGCTGCCAGAAGCTTTTTCGGCAGAGATGTCAATGCAAAAGGTCTTCTTCGTTTTGAAGATACATTTCTGGCTCTTGCATCCGGCGAGGCCGATTATGCCGTTCTTCCTATAGAAAACTCCTCCACCGGTGCCATCCGCCAGGTGTATGACCTGCTGGAGTCCTACAGCTATTTCTTTGTGGGGGAGACTACCGTCAGGATAGATCATGCCCTTATGGCTCTTCCCGGGGTTTCCATGGATCAGATAAGGGAAGTCTACTCTCATGAGCAGGGGCTGTTCCAGTGTGAAAAATTCCTGGCTCAGCACCCGGAATGGAAGACCTTCACCCATCCGGACACTGCAGGCAGTGCCAGAATGGTAGCTGAACTTAAAGACCCCTGCAAGGCTGCCATCTGCTCTCCTCTGGCTGCTGATATTTACGGACTGGATATTCTGCTGGAAAAGGTCAATACCAATTCCTCCAACACCACCCGGTTTGTTGTGGTTTCTCCTTTCCCTGAGCTTCGTCAGAACAGGGACAAGATATGTATTTCCCTGACTACCGGCCACAGATCAGGTGCTCTCCGCAATATCCTGACTGTATTCTCCGTTAACGGCATTAACCTTCAGAGGCTGGAATCCCGGCCGATTCCCGAACATAACTGGGAATACATGTTCTTCATTGAGTTCACCGGTGACCTGGAGTCAAGGGCTATGGATGCGGTCATCCATGAGCTGTGCCTCATGTCAGACGATCTGAGAGTGCTTGGAAATTTCAAGAATAATCTTTAATATAAAGCCGAAGAGCCTCACATCCCCGGGCTCAGGAAGCTGCGACTGTAATTCATGTCCGGTTTAATGCACATTTACTGCGGCCGGATAATTCGCAGAAAACTTTTGATAAGTTTTCTGCTCAGTTATCCTGTCGGCATTACGGCCTTGTGGGCCTATGCCGACACCTTGCAAATGTACATAAACCGGACTGAATTACTACGTCTCGCTTCATATCGCCGGGTATGTGAGGTTCTTCGGCTTTATTTAAAAATTACAATTTGGAATTCGGGGGCACAGACGAAATACCGGACCCGATATAACATAATATCAAAAGAAGTGGCTCCTCAGAACCACTTTTTCTTTTTGAATATGATAAAGCAGGCGGCCGCTATGGCCAGGCATATGCCTACCACCAGGGGATAACCCCAGGGGGTGTCCAGTTCATGCATATACTTGAAGTTCATGCCGAACCAGCTGGTGATAAAAGTAAGAGGTGTGAAGATCATGGTGATGGCAGTCAGGAGGGCCATCTTCTTGTTCTGCTTTTCTTCCAGTTTTGAATGATAAAGGTCCCTGATCTGCATGGTCTGGTCTCTAAGTGAGTTGATTATGCCCTGGAACCTTTCGACACGTTCCGTGAACAGCCTGAAATATCTCAGATTGGCAGTCTGGAAGAAATGATTTTCGTTTTCCTCCAGTTCCTGGCCTACTGAGATCAGTTCGCCGTAGTGGGACCTGAGTTCCAGTATCTGCCCCCGCATGTCTGCCAGCTGCTCCAGGATATCATCCACTTCACCATCCAGTACGATGTCCTCCAGTTTATCCAGCTTCTTGCCCATATTCAGGAGCATATGAAGATCCTCGTATACAATGCCTTCAAGGAAGTCATATATAAATCTCTCAAGACATGGGAATTTCCATTTTTTGTTTCTGTATATCCATTCAATGATTCCCAGGGCAATACCGTCGTCATTAATGAAAACTATACCTTTTTCGTCAATGGCAAAGGAGAATATATGAGAAGATCCCATGATATCCCTTCTGTCCGGAATGGCAAAGCAGCCTGTCAGTGAGTCATAGTTCACCTGGATCTTGGTCATGTCACCGGTCTCACTGTACATATCCATATCAATACCCATATCGAAGTATTTCTTATAGGCTTCGTATTCACTCCAGTTTACCAGGGCTACGTAAGGATATTCATTTTTTCTGATATCCTCCAT
>JABUTA010000196.1 GCA_021443845.1 Parasporobacterium sp. | reverse complement strand
CCTTAGGCTGTGTTGTCTCTTCGAGTGTGTACTCCTTATCCCATTCAAGGTCTTCAAGAGTCCATGTCTGATCCTTCTTGGATTCCCAGGTCTTTTCGTACTTATCACCGTCTGTTACTTTAAGTTCTGCGCCTTCAAGTTCCTCTTCTCCGGTAATATCAACCTTATTGATTACTACGCTTACCTTAGATGGTTTATCCTTAACAAGAACAACATTGTTTTCAACATCAACATCTGTTCTGGCAGCGTCATCAACTACGGTTACCTTGCCATCCTTGTCTACTGTAAACTTGATAGCTGTTGTGATCTTATCGTAACCCTTAGGCTGTGTGGTTTCTGTAAGTGTGTACTCCTTATCCCATTCAAGGTCTGAAAGAGTCCATACCTCATTTTCCTTGGATATCCATGTCTTGGTGTACTTATCGCCGTCTGTTACCTTAAGTACTGCGCCTTCGATTTCTTCGTCACCGGTAATGTCTACCTTGTTAATCTTTACACCCACCTTAGATGCTGTGTCCTTAACAAGTACTACATTATCTTTAACATCAACGTCTGTTCTTGCAGAATCATTCTTTACGGTTACCTTGCCGTCCTTATCTACTGTGAACTTGATAGCTGTTGTGATCTTGTCATAGCCCTTAGGCTGTGTTGTCTCTTCGAGTGTGTACTCCTTATCCCATTCAAGGTCTGAAAGAGTCCATGTCTGGTCCTTCTTGGATTCCCAGGTCTTTACATACTTATCTCCGTCAGTAACCTTAAGTTCTGCGCCTTCAATTTCTTCGTCGCCTGTAATGTCAACCTTGTTAATCTTTACGCCTACCTTGTATGGTGCATCCTTAACAAGTACTACATTGTTTTCAACGTCTACGTCTGTTCTTGAAGCATCGTTCTTTACGGTTACCTTGCCGTCCTTATCAACTGTAAACTTGATTTCTGTTGTAATCTTGTCATAGCCCTTAGGCTCAGTTGTTTCTGTAAGGGTGTACTCCTTATCCCATTCAAGGTCTGTAAGAGTCCATGTCTGATTCTTCTTGGATTCCCAGGTCTTTTCATACTTGTCGCCATCAGTAACTTTAAGTACTGCGCCTTCAAGTTCCTCTTCTCCGGTGATATCAAACTTGTTGATTGTTACGCTTACCTTAGAAGGAGCATCCTTAACAAGTACTACATTTTCATCAACATCAACATCTGATCTTGTATCGTCGTCCTTTACAGTTACCTTGCCGTCTTCATCAACGGTGAACTTGATAGCTGTTGTAATCTTGTCATATCCTGCCGGATGTGTAGTTTCTTCAAGAGTATACTCTTCACCCGGTCTAAGACCGGTAATTGTCCATACCTGTTTCTCAGCTGATACCCAGTTAGCTACTTCTTCGCCTTCAGAATCTTTAACAACAAGTTCTGCACCTGCAACCTCTTTTTCTCCTGTGATATCAACCTTATTGATTTTTACACCTACAGAAGTATATGTATTGGTGAAGGTATTCTTATCTGTACCATCTCCGCCTTCATATGTGACTTCTGCAGCCAGTACACCACCGTCTAACTTAACATTTACATGTGCCGTAATACTCTGAGTTGAGTATGACATACCTTTAGTCTTAGGATCAGGTACCTTTTCTGTAATGGTATATGTGTATTTATCAGCTTTATCGTAGTTAATTGCGGCAAATGTAGCAATTCCCTTATCCTTAGCTGTTGCTGTCTTAACAGCAGGAAGTGTATCCTGTCCTTCCGGCTCCGAAACTTCAAATGTGAAAGTTTCGTCCGGTGCATTGGTTCCGTTTACAGCCTTCTTTACTGTAAGGTTAATACGTCCGCTTGGCTTCTCATAACTGTTCTCAATCTCATGATCTGCAGTATCTCCGCCCGTTACTACTGTGTTAGTTACTGAAAGTGCTCCGTCAGCTGCCGCAGATACGGTAACTGTTATGGTTACTTTCTTGCCGGAATATGTCATTCCCGCAGTCTCACCTTCATTTTCAGCAATGTCATATACATAGGTTCCTGCCTTAGTATAAGTGATTTCGCCAAATGAAGCTGTTCCCTGACCGGTAACTTCTGCTGTTGTGCTGCCTAAGATTTCGCCTGTCTTGTCATTGCTCTTATCTGTAAGGCTGAAGGTGTAAGTTTCAACAGGTACATCTGTTCCTTTAACCTTCTTTACTACTTCCGGTGTGAATGTAGTTTTTGAATATGTATTGGTTACAGTCAGAGTATCTGATGTACAGCTATTTAATGATGTACCGTATTTTACGGATGCATCAAGAGTCTTTCCGTCAGCATTTTCAGAAACGGTAACCTCAGCATACTTATCCGAGGTGTCATAAGACATGCCGGTTGTGTCTCCTGCTGTTTCTTTAATCTTAAAGTAGTATTTTCCAACCGTATCAAATGTAATTGTTCCGAATGTTGCTGTAGCGCCGCTCTTGACGTTCTGTGTCAGACCTTCTGTCGGCATCTTGTATCCGGTTCTTCCTTCTTCGTTAGCATCTGTCAGAGTGAAGCTGAATTCCTCTGTTCCGCTATAGGTATTACCTGTTACGTTCTTAGTTACTTTAAGTGCTGTGCTTCCGCTCTTTCTTGTATAAACATTAGTGATTGCGGCAACTGCTTCATCATTTTTCTTTACAGTTACATTACCTTCACCTGTTACTTTCAGGATGTAGTTAGTTCTGGCTGCACCGGCCTTATTTTCTGTAACTGAATAGAGTCCTATAGGAAGGTTTTCAATTGTTGCCTGAGTTCCTTCTGTCACATAGACAAATACCTGTGAATCACTTACAGTTCCGTCAGTTGTGATCCATTTGTCGTCTGAGTTCTTTACTTCGAAAGAATATATCTGAGGATTATGTTCTTCAGTGATTCCGGTTACAGTCTTGGATATCTTTATGCTTCCGGTATCGTTCTTGTAATCATCCTCAAATGCAACATTTGCCGTCTGATTCTTTATAACAGCTGCATCTGCTGCCTTACCTTCTGTTAAATCTGAACTGTTAACTGAGTACTTAACTGTTACAGACTTTCCTGTAATATCATATGCAGTTTCTTCTACTGTATA
>JABUTA010000195.1 GCA_021443845.1 Parasporobacterium sp. | reverse complement strand
AAGGCTGCAAACGCAGGCGGTGTTGCTACATCAGGCCTTGAAATGACTCAGAACTCTGAGAGAATATACTGGTCAGCAGAAGAAGTTGATGCAAAGCTTAAGAGCATCATGCAGAATATCTTCCAGGCATGTGACAGTGCTGCTGCTGAAGCAGGTATGCCGGGCAACTATGCTGCAGGCGCAAACATTGCAGGCTTCCTGAAGGTTGCTGATGCAATGGTATGGCAGGGAATCGCTTATTAATTCCTTATACTGATCATAAAAATATAAATTTAACGGGCTGTCTTTGGACAGCCCGTTTTTATTGAATCTGTTATATCAGTCACACTTTCAGAGCTTATATGCATGATTTCCGGCAACCCGTATTTTTTCCGGCCTGTCAACAAAATACCTGAGATCTGACTTCTGTAAATATATTATCTGCCCTTACCGTATACTCAGACAGCATATTCTCAGCCTTTGTATTGATTTCATCGGCAAATGCTCTGTCTGCCATGTTTTTTGTATTAATGAATATATTAAGGGATGCGGACTGAAGTGCACCTCTGAGTATGGCTGCGGAACATCCCGCGTCTGAAAGTGCCAGCCTTGAGCCTATCTCAGAAATACGTGCTGCCAGATCAATTGCCTCACAACAGCAGGTCATTATACTTAACGGTACCCTGCATGCTTCTTTGCTGCATCTTTCCAGTTCTTCTGCCTTATGCAGCTTTTCCCCTTCATTTTCTGACGGCAGTGAATAAGCAGCCGCCAGCGGGGCAAATACCTCAGCATCTGCGTCCACAAGCTCCAGTAGTTCAGACTGAATCCTGTCAAGTTTTTTCATTATGTCCTTTACTTCAGGCTCGGCTTCGACATATTTCTTTTTTCCTGTGGTAAGGGCACCTACCATATTTCCCAGGGCGGCACCTATAGCTCCTGCAAGGGCTGCTGCCCCTCCGCCTCCCGGCACTGGTGCTTTTGAAGCCAGAACCTCTACAAACTGCCTGCAGTTATTATCGATAATTTTCATGTAGTCAACCTGTTCCTTGTCTGTCTGATTTTGCATTTATATTGATACTGTCCGCATCCGTCCCATCGGTTTCCGGGTATGGATGATGGATTTTTCTGAAAGTGTTAATTTAATGTATTAATGAACTGCTTTATATCCCCTATCATATAGAGTGAACCCACTGCACAGATAATATCATCTTCCTCTGCAGTTTCAAAAGCTGTTTCTATTGCTTCACCGACAGAATCATAAGCTTCGGCCGGAACTCCTCTGCTGTTGATGATATCAGCCAGTTCCACAGCCTTAAGTGCCCGACTGTTATCCGGTGTCACACACAGAACACTGCCTGCCAGGGGAAGTATCAGCTCCAGCATCTCGTTATATGCCTTGTCCTTCAGAACTCCGAATATGAGTATGAGTTTCCTGTCCTTAAATACTGCTTTAAGGCTGTCAGCCGCTGCTTTCATGCCATGGGGATTATGTGCTCCGTCAACCAGGAAAACAGGTTTTCTGCAGAGTATTTCGAATCTTCCGGGCCAGAGGGTTTCAGCAAGGCCTTCTCTCAGATCTTCTTCTGAAATAATATAACCTTTTGTTCTGATGACTTCTATAACCTTAATGGCTGCAGCCAGATTATTTTTCTGATATGCAGCGGCAAGTCTGATGCTGATATTCCCGTGATCTTGGGAGCGAAATGTCTGACCGTCAATATCGCAGTGCAGAAGTTCCAGTCTGTCAGGCTCTGAAATGTACAGATTACAGCCTTTCTCCCGGCATTTTTCCCGTATCACCTCTGTTATTTCCTCACCCTGTCTGTACAGAACAACACCGGAGCCCTTCTTTATGATCCCGGCCTTGGTAGATGCAATTTTATAAAGGGAATCTCCCAGGTATTCTGTGTGATCCAGTCCTATGGCGGTAATCAGGACAACCTCCGGAGCTTTTATGATGTTCGTGGCGTCCAGCTCACCGCCCATTCCTACCTCCAGCACCACAATATCGCAGTTGTTTCTGCTGAAATACACAAATGCTATGGCAGTATTAAGCTCGAATTCCGTGGGGGAATCCTTCATGGAATCGGCAAACGGTCTTATATATTCAGTGATTTCAGCCAGTTCCTCATCGGAAATACATTGGTTATCTATCTGCATCCTCTCGTTGAACCTGACAATGTATGGAGATATGAAAAGTCCTGTCTTATAGCCCGCTTTTCTCAGAACATTAGATATAAAAGCTGAGGCCGAGCCCTTGCCGTTAGTTCCTCCTATATGCACAAACTTCAGACTGTCCTGAGGATTCCCCAGCAGATCCATGAGTTCTGTGATACGTTCCAGTCCGGGAACCGAGCCTTTCCAGTTAACGCTGCTTATATAATTCAATGCTTCTGAATAGTTCATTTTCAATCCTTAAAATGTAAATCTTTTTTTGAAACCTGCCTTATCGAGAGCCCCTGCAATAAGAATATATGCAGCTGTATTTCCGGCAGTCTGGATTAAATTTGGTATCACAGATGCAAAAAATGCAGCTCCCCATCCCAGAATAATACCTTCAGCAAGGTAGTATCCCAGACATGTGATCAGCACAGATGCCCCATTGGCAGCAATATTTCTCTTATTCAGTATCGCAGGTTTACGGCTTGTAAAACACAGGCATACAAGTACCTTGATAATAATGGTTGCCGGTGTCCATAACGGTGCGGTAAGCAGATCTGCAAGACCCGCTCCCACTGCTGCCGCCCCGCATGCCCAGGGAAGAGGAAGAATGGATGCAGCAAGATATATAAATACATCTCCCAGATGGATATAACCTCCATTGACTCCCACAGGAATATGACAAATATATGCAGTCATAACGGTAATTATTGCCGCAAACAGTGCAGAAAATACCAGCTTCTCCGTAAGCTTTCCTTTATATTTAATATTTTTCAATATGTTTTCCTCATATGGACGGTTTTGTTAAAAATACCAGTTTTAACACTCATGTACGCTTTTATATGTAATATCATTCAGTGAATTGCTGAAGAGTTCAAGTCATTGTTTCAGCCCGGAATAATCATATCAATCCAACGGTACAGATTTTACAAAATTATCGGC
>JABUTA010000194.1 GCA_021443845.1 Parasporobacterium sp. | reverse complement strand
CAGGCCTTACAGAAGGAAAGAAATGTTCGGTATGCGGAGCGGTGATCACAGCCCAGCAGGCCATCCCGACACAGGGTCATGATTATTCTGACGGCGTATGCAGGAATTGCGGAGACATTAAAGATGGCTTTGCGTTGGTTGAAGGGACATGGGGATGGTATAAGGATGGAACTCTTCAGACATCTCTCACCGGAGTTATCAAGGGCAGTAAAGCAGGTGAAACAGGCTGGTATTATATTGAGAATGGTTTATGTAAACAAAGCACAGGCTGGGCACAACGTGCCGATGGTTCCAATTCTGTATGGTATTATATAGTCGGCGGCGTATATACCAAGGGAACAGGACTTGTAAAGGGCATCATTAACGGAAAAAGCGGATGGTACTATGCAAAGTCAGGAGCCTATACTTCCGTGACAGGTCTGGCACAACGTGCAGATGGATCTAATGATGCGTGGTATTATGTTGAAGACGGCGTATATACAAAGGCAACAGGTCTGGCAAGAAAAGCAGACGGCTCAAGCACCACATGGTACTATGTTAAGAATGGAACATATACCAAAGCTACTACCGTAGCACAGAGGATTGACGGAGCCTATAAAGGAATTCTGTTTTATGTGCTCAAGGGCGCATATTCAAAGGTTAACGGATTTGCAAAATATGACGATACCACCTGGGGATGGTTTGTAAATGGCCAGCTGCAGACAGGTATGAATGGAATTGTAAAAGGAACTATAGACAGCAGGACAGCATGGCACTTCATTAAGAATGGCATTTATACCAGGGTGTCCGGCATAGCTCAGAGAGCCGACGGAGCCAATACAGTGTGGTACTATGTAAAAGACGGTGTGCTGGATGAAAGCGCAACAGGTATTGCACAGAAGGCAGACGGCTCAAATACGAAATGGTATTATGTTCGGGATGGCGTATATACCAAGGCAACAGGTATTTCAAAGAAGGTTGATAAATCCGAAGATAACGCATGGTATTATGTATATAATGGCGCCTATACAAAGGCAACTGTCATAACCGGAAGAGCAGACGGGTCAAACAGTTTAAAGTATTATGTATATAACGGAAAATTCAACAGCTATAACGGATATGTTACAGTAGGAGGATTCACATATTATCTTGTAAAAGGTGTTGTTCAGTGAATCGCAGATTATCAATAACCCAACAGCATTCAGCTGCCGCACAAACAGGAGAACTGTCTGTGGGGCAGTTTTTCTTTATGTCAGGATATAGAATCTTCACATTTATATTGTTATAATATAACATTACGATAAAACTCGGAATACTACATTCCATGAATTTATGGAACAGGAGCAGAATATGAAGAAAACATATATCAGAGTAATTACGGTTATAACGGCAGCCGCAGTTATGTGCATGTCAACGATTACTTCCCTCGCACAGGAAAGTACGGCTGTAGATTATGAACTGTATGAATATATTAAGGAAAAATTCGATGGATTTGAGGGAATCCGGCATAATACTGAAGAGCCGTCAGGTGAGAAGGATTATGACAGATACGATTATCAGACGGTTGTCATAAAGGCTGAAGCCCTGCCTGAAGAGGATATGCAGCATGTAACATATGCAAATAACGGCTTCTATGTTCTGAAGTTTGATACGGAAGAGGAAGCTGCATCTGTAATGGATAAATATGAAGGACAGGCTTCCTATGATGAATATGCAGAGCTTTGGGATACAGGGGCCGAGGGTTACAGTTATGGTTCCTGGGGTGGTGACATCATAGATACCGCAGAAATGCGTCAGGCGATAATCGACAAATACGGATCCCTGGACCGGATGCGTCCGATAACCGTAGGAGTAGTTGATTCCGGTGTGGATTACAATTATCCCGGGCTGGCAGAAAGAATATCCTCAAAAGTATATAATTTCACCAGAAACAACTGTGATGTTATGGATGATGTTGACCATGGAACAGGTGTTGCAGGCATCATTGCGGATCTGACTCTTCCGAATGTATCCATCAATGTATATAAGGTTTCGTGGGAAAATCCATTAACAGGCAAAACGAGCACTCCCCTGTCTGCCATAACGGCAGGAGTTGATCAGGCAATTGCAGATGAGGTAGATATTATCAATCTCAGTCTCGGAATCAGCTATAGTCCTTTCACACCAGATAAAGAAATGTTGCAAAAATCTATAGCAGTTGCCCGGAGTAAAGGGATAGAAGTGGTAGTTGCTGCGGGAAACAGCAAGGTAAATTCTGCAGACTATTTCCCTGCAAATATGGAATCGGTGATCACCGTTTCGGCCATAAACAGAAACAGGGTTTTCGACAGCGGATACTCAGGATGGGGTACCCCTATTGATGTAGCGGCTCCGGGAACTGCGTTAAGTGTTTATTCCGCAGGCGGCGGAACCAGAATCCTGAACGGCACATCATTCTCATCTCCCCATGCTGCAGCTGCGGCTGCACTTATAATGACTTATTACGACGGGAATCCTGCAGGGGGAATGGAATATTATCTCAGAAGTTCAGCCATGGATGCAGGAGATGAGGGCTGGGATATATATTACGGAAACGGAATTCTGAACCTGAGCGTAAAAGCAAAGGAGCCGATTATTGAAAATGCATCAGGCGGCACGGAAATAACCATAAAGGCAGCTGAAACCGATTCGGAAATATATTATACACTGGATGGCAGAGATCCTGTTCCCGGGACAAAAGGGACATATCTTTATGAAGCTCCTCTCAATCCGGAAGAATCCTGTGAGATAAAGGCTGTGTCAGTAAATCCGGTACTGGAAGACAGTGATATCGTTTCTGAAAAAGTGTATGTGGGCAGCAGCATTATCGACAGCGATTTTGAAATCGATGATAATGGCTTTATTACAAAGTGCGTGTCAGAACAGCCGGAAATGGTCCTTCCGCCGGTTATCGGAGATGTGGAAATCAGAGGAATAGCGCCTTTGGCCTTTAAGGACTGCAGCAATACACTGACGTATATTGAACTTCCGGAAACCGTCACATCCTTCGGGATTCTTGCATTCGGTGAAGCTGAAGGATTGAGAGTAAGGCTTGCAGGAGATATTGAAGAAACAGGTCTGTATCCATTCGGAAGAA
>JABUTA010000193.1 GCA_021443845.1 Parasporobacterium sp. | reverse complement strand
GATTACGGATGTCCTGATCCTTTTGCTGCCACGGAGATGGAGGATCATGTGCTGGCAGTAGTTGCAGACCGCATGGGCATGCTGGACAGGTTCATCCTGCTCCGTGATATCGTAAATATGGACGTTTACATGAATGGTGCCACACCGGAATATCTCTGGGGCAGCGGCCATGACAGATCCCTTCTTTCTGAGGAAAAAGCAGAGGCGGCGGATATATTTGACATTGCCATGAGAAATAACTTCGTGGTGGGGAAAGTGATAATAGATGCTATACTGGACGGGAAGCTGTAAATACATGGATTTTATTCCTTATGGCTGCGTCTGAAAATATCTGTATCTTAATTGCTAAGGATGACTGCACCTGTAATTCATGGTCCGCTGCAGGCATTTTCTGCAGGCCGGAGCATTCGCAGGAAGTCCCTGATGGCCTTCCTGCTCAGTACTCCTGACGCAGCAAGGACTGGTGGTCCTGCCGCGTCACCTGCATAAAATACCTGCATCATCCCTGAATTACAACGGCTCGTCATATACGCAATTCAGATACAGATATTTTCAGACAGCACCATAATTATAAAACCAAAAGAAAGGCGGGGAATTCTGAGTGAAGACCAAGATCCGGCTCTCAGACCATTTTACAATAAAGAAACTGATAAGATATGCGCTGCCATCCATCGGCATGATGGTATTTACATCCATCTACGGAGTTGTGGATGGATTCTTTGTGTCCAACTTTGCAGGAAAAACCCCATTTGCAGCGGTGAATCTGGTAATGCCATTTATCATGATACTGGCATCAGCCGGGTTTATGCTGGGAACAGGAGGTACAGCCCTTGTGGCGATGGTCCTGGGCACAGGAGACAGAGAGAAGGCGAACCGGATATTTTCATCCATAACAGAAGTTTCTGTTATATGCGGCATCATTGCAACAGTATTCGGTGTGCTGTTGATGGAACCTATCGCAAAGCTTTTAGGGGCAACCGAAGAAATGCTGCCGTATTGTGTCACCTACGGCAGGACAGTCATGCTGTTCGGAACAGCTTTTTTCCTGCAGCAGATGTTTCAGACCTTCTTTTCGGCAGCGGAAAAACCGAAGCTGGGACTCAGGTATACTCTGGCAGCGGGTGTAACCAATATGGCATTGGATGCACTTCTAGTAGGAGTTCTGAAATGGGGAGTTTCGGGAGCTGCCCTGGCTACAGGCATCAGCATGTGCGTAGGCGGAATATTGCCGCTGATATATTTCATAAGGGAAAACGACAGTCTTCTTAGATTCAGGCTTACGAGGATAGACGTAAGAGCGGTATTAAAGGCATGTTATAACGGACTGTCTGAGGTGGTCAGCAATATTTCCATTTCAGTGGTAAGCATTGCATATAATTTCCAGCTTCTTAAATTTCTCGGAGAAAACGGTGTGGCAGCATACGGGGTGTTGATGTATGTTGTATTTATATTTATTGCGGTGTTCCTGGGATTTACCATGGGATCCTCACCGGTTATTTCCTATCACTACGGTGCCGGTGACAGGGAAGAACTGAAGGGACTTCTTAAAAGATGTATCATATTTATGGCCTGCACAGGGGTACTGATGGCAGCACTGTCGGAAATTCTGGCGCCTGTTGTATCGGGACTCTATGTGGGATATGATGAAGAACTCATGAAGCTGACTGTCAGAGCCTTCAGGCTGTATTCCGGAGCCTTTGTATTTACCGGGTTCAATATATTAGTTTCTGCGTTCTTTACGGCTCTGAACAATGGTACGATTTCGGCTGCAGTATCTTTCTTCAGGACCTTCATCATGCAGCTGGCATGTGTTCTTCTGATCCCGGTGGTGATGGGAGAAAACGGTATATGGCTGGCCAATATATTCGCGGAAGTAATGTCTGTAGCTATATGCGTACTGTTTCTGGTAAAGCAGAGGCGCAAGTATGGATACTGATATGAGAAAGAATGCCGGCTTGGGCATATAAAACTATATCAGGCAGGGGAGTCTGAATTTACAATTGTTTATTGGAGAGGAACCTGCGGATTGATTCCCGGGATGAAAGCAGACCATCTTCAGATGTGTATAATATATTTTACAGGAGAAAACATATGGCAAAGAATAATTCAATGTCGCCGGGCATTGACCTTACAGGTCCGGTATTTATAAGCGAAGATGCAAAAATAGACGATATCAGTACATTCGGTGAGCACTCATATATAGGCCCCGGCAGTGATATTATAGAAAGCTACGGGGGCAGATATACATTTTTCTTCGGAAAGGCCAGGATGGTGCATACCACACTGGGGGGATTCTGTTCCATTGCATCCAATACCAGGATAAATGCAGAGCAGCATCCGTTCTTTGAGCGGGTGACCACTCATAATATGACATATTTCTGTGGGTCCATGTACGGACATGGTGAGGATGATTACGAATATCTGGACAGGCGCCGTCAGAGAAGCCTTGAAATAGGCAATGACGTATGGGTAGGCGCAGGGGCTGTCATCATGGGATGCCTTAAGATCGGAGACGGTGCAGTCATCGGTGCGAATGCTGTGGTTACCCATGATGTTGAGCCGTACCAGATAGTGGCAGGAGTTCCTGCCAAGCCCATCGGATACAGATTTGAGCCTGAGATACGGGCTGCTCTTCAGAGAATACAGTGGTGGAACTGGTCTGATGAAGAGATTTGGGCACGAATGGATGACATAAAGAATGTGCCGGAGTTCTGCCGGAAATATGACCCGGCATAATACAGCATAGTGAGATAAAACAGAAACAGGCATTCTCTGTAAAATCCGGGAATGCCTGTTTTTAAATTGATATATACCCGGAATTCCGGATCCAAAACATTACAGAGTCATGGTTTCACCAGTGCGGACAGCATATTATGCAAGTGTCTCGATAAACTTTCTGCAGTTTGCAGGAAGGTCAGGTGACACTGTGAAAAGTCCTCCGCCCATAAGCAGGGCTACATCCTTGCCGTAAAATTCCTTCATGGCAGGAATCTTCTCAAAGGTCATACCACCTGCAGGAGCAGGGAATATTGGCTTCAGGCTGCCATATTTTTCCGAACATCTTTCCTGAATATCACGGCACTGCTGCTGACTGAAGGAGAATCTTCCTCCGTAGTTGGGGAATACCGTTATATCAGCACCGCAGATTCTGGG
>JABUTA010000192.1 GCA_021443845.1 Parasporobacterium sp. | reverse complement strand
ATCCAGGGCGCTGGTGGCCTCGTCCAGCAGCAGAATGGGGGCATCCGCCAGAATGGATCTGGCAATGGCGATACGCTGGGCCTGGCCTTCGGAAATACCCTGGCCTCTCTGGCCTACCTGGGCATATATGGTGTCAGGAAGTTTCTGGACAAACTCCCAGGCATCCGCCAGCTCCAGAACGTGCTGAAGCTCCTCATCTGAAGCCTCAGGCTTGACCATACGGAGGTTTTCGGCAATGGTGCCGTAGAACATGGTATTTCCCTGGGGAACATAGCAGAACAGACGTCTGGAGGCAGGCGAGGCGATGACCGTTCTTCGGTTTTTCGGTCTTTCTTTTCTGCCGGCCTTGTCGTCTGCTTCTCCGCCGGCATTATTACCTGCTATTCCGTCCGCTGCTGCAGCTGTTTTTAATGACTCATCTTTTCCGTCCACTTCTGATGTACTCCTAAAAAAGGCCGGATCTTCCCTGCTTCCTGCTGCAGCCGCTGAACTGCAGTCTTCGTTATCTACTGTCTGTACGGCTGAAGCATTGTCACCTACACAGTCATCAATACCGATCTCTATGTCACCCTTCTGCGGAAATATCAGTCCCAGCAGCAGCCTTAAGGTGGTGGTCTTGCCCTGACCGGAAGGACCTACCAGAGCCACTATCTCACCGGGATGAGCCTCAAAAGAGCCCTCGGCAAATACCTCCCTGCCGTCCTTGTAGGCAAAAGTCACATCCTTCATATTTACGGAGATGCCTTTGCCTTCATTCTCAGCCTGAGCCTTTATAGCATCCACCACCGGAGCGTCTTCATACTCTTCCCTGGGCATCTCAACTATCTCCATTACACGTTCGGCGGCAGTGGCAGTGCTGACAGCTGACGGGAAAATACGCACCACCGACCCGAAGGATCCGGAAAGTGATGCCGCCATTCCCACCAGCAGAGTCATGGTACCGAAGCTGATGCTGCCGTTCCACAGTCTGTATACAGCAAAGCCATAGCAGGCATAGCCCACAACCAGACCCGTCACAGATGTAAGAATGGTGGTCCAGGCCTGATAATTATATTTCCTTATAGACAGCTGGAGGATCTCCTGCTGAATATCTTTCATACGCTGGGAAAAATCAGACAGCACTCCGAAGGCCTTGATGGTCTGAAGGTTCTGGAATGTTTCGTTATTGAAAGTGGATCTCTTGGAAGCCAGCTGTCGGGATTCCAGCATAAATTTCTTGGAATTTTTCAGTCTGTAGGAGCCGGAAAGGAATGTGACAGGCACCCCTGCCAGAGATATAAGAGCCATTATTGGGTCATTGGAAACCAATATTATGAAGGCACCGATGAACCGCACCAAAGCATTGAGAGCATTGGGAATCATAGTCAGGACACTGTTGGAAATGGAACCGGCATCCCCGTTGATTCTCTGAAGAAGGTCGCCGGCGGTATAATCGGACACGCTTTCCCAGTCCGTATAGAGAACCTGGTCAAATATATCCGCGCTGATCTCATTGGACACCTTGGTGCCGATAAGCATGGATATCTTGCCGGTAATAATATTTATGATGACGGTTCCCAGGCCGAACCCCACATAGGCGGCTGCCGCCAGGAAAATGGAATCGTGGTTGAAGCCGGTTACCGCATCGATAAGATTCCGGGATACAACGCTGGAAAGCAGGGAAAATAATACAGATACGACTCCCAGGGCTGAGTACAAAACAACCTGCAGCCTGTATCTGCGGATATAGCGGAATACCCACTTAAGCTCATGAAAAATAAGCTTCCAGTCCTTGCCTATGAATTTCTGAAACATTTCCTTCAGCAAAATTCGTTACTCCGTTCATCCTAAGTATCAATTACCACTCCCAAGGGTGCTGTACACCCTATGGAAGTGGTAATTATGTTAATCTGTAAATAATGTGTCTCTGGTCATAAGTACGGCCTCTTCATCAGGCCGGCACTCCAGAATATAAACAGGCACCTCAGAGACTATCCTGTCAATGGCATCCATAACGGTCTGAGCTGCGGCCTCGTCCCACAGTGGAATAAGAATCTGGGGAAGAAGTTCAGTCACCGCAGTGCCGGAATCCACCCTTCGTATGGCATTGGTACCGCTCTGTCTCAGAAATATTATTGCCCTGAGAGGCACTGAAGAACTGCTGATGTATGGCGAAGATCCGTGCCAAGGAGAACCATAACCCATAATGCCGCCATCTTCAGGACGGATGAGAGCCTTGTCTCCATTGATAATCTCCGCTCCCAGGTATTTATTCCATAGCTCAGCCTGGGTGGTCTTGCCTATTCCCGAAGGTCCGGAAAATGCAATGCCATGTCCACGGTAATCTATAAACGAGCTGTGAAGCATCATAAGGCCTGATGCAGATGCGTAAGAAACAAATAATGTGAGAAGCAGCGCATTAACATTCGAGATGTCACTCCCCACTATATCCGCGTGAGTCCATTCTGCATCGGCAAACATCATGCAGCCGTTCTGACCGATGATATGGTCACTGCAGGAATGGGGATAAAATTCCAGGTCATAGTAGGGGTCCGGCTGATAATGCCACCGGACAGATATGTCAGAGGGCTGATCGTCATCGCAGGAATGGGTGGAAAATATTTCCCATTCAGATGCGAGATCTGAAGGAAGATTGCATGAAATTGTGATGTCGCAGATGAGAAATCTCATTTAGTCAATAACACCAACACAGCCGACCATTTCCATCTCTGTTAATGCCTGAATTCTTGCTGCCGAAGATTTTAATTTCCTGATCTGCTGATCAATATAAGCATTTACAGTTCCTTCGTCATAGGCTGGTAAGCCGTCTATGTCAAATAATACACCATTAAAGGTTCTGGTTCCCTGGCCTGTTATCCCGCCCGGAGCATACCAATAAACTACAAACCATAATATAGTTGAACTGCCAGAACCATTAGAACTTGTAGTATACAGCATCGCTCCGTCATCAGCAGACACTTCTACATATCCCCAATACTGTCCCATAACGCTACTCCTCATCACCGCAGCAGCTTTCAGGTTCTACTTCGTATCCCTCTGCTGCAGCCTTCACACTCTATTCCGTAAGTTCCCTCATGTAACCTACTAATTTCTCACAACGTCTTCTATCTGTATTCTCAATGGATCCGCTGTAGGAATTGACCATTCCCATGCAGTCCACACATATGTCTCTTGC
>JABUTA010000191.1:1807-5004 GCA_021443845.1 Parasporobacterium sp. | reverse complement strand
ATTTGAACAAAAATATGATAATATTAACAAATAATGATTAATCCGGAGGCGGAAGGTATGTCAGAAAAAAGAGTTAATAATAGTATATTTTTAATGTATCTTGTTTCCGAAAATTACATGAAAAGCCACAACCTTTCCAGCGTGGAGTTCAGCCAGCTTGACGACAGATTTGCTATTCTTCACTATATTGCAGAATGTCCTGATATCTTTGATAATATGACGGCAGAGGAAATGGTAAAGGAAATTGATGAATATGTCACAGTTTAATATTAGAAAAATACTTTATCATGGGACGGTTTCACAAATAGACAAGATAGATGTGTCCAAAGGAAGAGGAAGGAAAGATTTTGGCAAAGGGTTTTATATTGCAGTTACAAAAAAACAGGCTATAGGCATGATGCATAAGAAGTATAGGGAAGCTCTGCATAGAAGCAGGAACAAGAAGAACTTCGATATTAAAGAACATTTATATGAAATAATACTTGATGAAGAATACGCAAAAAAACTGAATATCAGGGTGTTCGAAACTGCTGACCTGGAATGGCTGGACTTTATTTTGAAGTGCAGAGAAGATGGTGGTACACCACATAACTATGATATTGTCATCGGACCAACGGCGGACGATGATACAATGTTGTGTCTCAGAACCTATTGGGACGGAGTCTATGGAGAACCCAACACAGGAAAAGCAAAGCAGATATTATTGGATAATCTTGAACCAGACAATTTGGGAGTACAGTACTTTGTTGGTGAACAAACTATAGCCGATAAACTTATCGTAGAATTCAGAGAAATAGAGTGGAGAGAATAGTATGTCTGAAAGCAAAATTGAAACAATGAAAGGAATGTGTGCCGTGGACATAACCAAATTTCTAATGAAGAAGCTCGGTCTTTCTCCGGCTGAAGCATATTCCAAATTTATGCAGATGGAATTGTATAAGCTTTTAATGGATACTGAGTCCGGCATGTTTCTTGAACAGAATGAATTTCTGTACGAATGTTGTGAAAAGGAGTTGGATTCCGGAGAAGATACGCTGTATGAATTCCTGAAGGATCCAGAACTCTGCTAAAGAGGAAGAATTCATAGATATGTGTACAGCTATAGTTGAGTGTTGGCAGTCCATGGAAATGCAAGATTTGAGTGAGAAAATAGTGCCGCTGCGGTAATTGGCTTTCTGTCAATCTCTGAGAAGTCGAGAAATAATGCTTCCTGCGGATGTTTTGAGGAACCGATTTTTGTTTTCTAAAGAAAATGACCGAGCTGCGGATGTTTTCGACCTGTGAAACAGGGCGGAAACATCCGCAGCTCGGTTTTTTTGTCATGGATGAAGCTGGAAAAAGTCCGTGGGAGGGGTATTTTCTTGAAAGATTGAAGAGAAAAAGAAAAAACTATACTTAAGTGGCATTTTTTCTCACCATCTCGGCAGGATAAGAAGATTGGTGTGAGAAAACCTCCCACAGCGGTAGTAAATTCTCGAGCCGCTAAGGAGAAGAAGATTGGTGTGAGAAAAACCTCCCGCAGCGCTGGTAAATTCTCGAGTGCACGGAGAGTACTAAAAATGCCGGCTTTGTCTGGCTTGTATTCAGGATAAACCGGTAGTAGTCTCGAATGAGTGACTGGACACAGAAAAAACACTTGTAAATAAATATTGCATATGTTATAGTACGCATAGAACAAATATATCAGTACACATGATAAATGTACTGATATATTAGTTTGACGTAACTTTGAAATAGTTAATCAGCTCAGTTGAATCAGTTGAATTTTACGGAACTTCATAAGAGTAAATAACTCAGCTGAACCTGTCAAATTATGTCGGAACTTAAGAGTTAACTGATTCAGCTGAACTTGTTTAATTTTGTTGGGACTTATAAGAGTTAATTAACTCAGCTGAACCTGTTAAATTCAGTTGGAACTTTATAAGAGTTAACTGCTTTAGATGAACCTATCAGACAGGTAAAATAACACACAGGTGGTGATCATATGAATATTAATAAATTTACAAAAAATGCAATTGAAGCCATAAGCAGCTGCCAGAAGGTGGCTAATGAATACGGCAATCCCCAGTTATACTGTGAGCATCTTCTTTACAGTCTCATGGAGCCGGAAGACAGTCTTATTACCAGGCTGATCACTAAGATGGAAATAAATGCAGACAGCTTCCGCTCGGAGGTACTGGAGCTTATCAGAAACAAGCCGAAGGTGCAGGGCGGCCAGCAGAGCGTAAGTGCGGACCTCAATAATGTGCTTATCAATGCAGAAGATGAAGCAAAGGCCATGGGAGATGAATATATCTCTGTAGAACACCTGGTTCTCTGTATGCTCAGGAAGGGCAGCAAAGAAGTTAAGGAGCTGTTTAAAAAGCACGGCATTACCAGAGAATCATTTCTTCAGGCCCTGGCACCCATAAGAGGAAACCAGAAAATAACAACTGACAATCCCGAGGCAACCTATGAAGCCCTCACAAAGTATGGTCAGGATCTGGTTCAGAAAGCAAAAGAGCAGAAGCTTGATCCTGTTATCGGAAGGGATGGGGAAATCCGCAATGCCATCCGTATCCTTTCCCGTAAATCCAAAAACAATCCGGTACTCATAGGTGAACCCGGTGTCGGCAAGACTGCAGTTGTGGAAGGCCTGGCCCAGCGAATCGTCAAGGGCGACGTTCCTGAAGGCCTCAAGGATAAGACTATCTTCAGTCTGGATATGGGATCACTGGTAGCAGGAGCCAAATACAGGGGCGAATTTGAAGAAAGACTCAAGGCTGTGCTTCAGGAAGTTAAGGAAAGTGACGGTCAGATCATTCTTTTCATCGATGAGATTCACACCATAGTGGGTGCAGGTGCATCAGAGGGCTCCATGGATGCCGGCAATATGTTAAAGCCTATGCTGGCCAGAGGCGAGCTCCACTGTATCGGTGCCACAACCCTTGATGAATATCGTAAATACATAGAGAAGGACAAGGCTCTCGAAAGAAGGTTCCAGCCGGTAATGGTAGAGGAGCCCTCAGTTGAAGATACCATATCCATCCTCAGAGGCATCAAGGAACGCTATGAGAATTTCCATGGTGTAAAGATCACAGATTCAGCTCTTGTAAACGCAGCAGTGCTTTCAGACAGGTACATTTCAGACAGGTACCTGCCGGATAAGGCCATCGACCTGGTGGATGAAGCCTGTGCAACCCTGAAAGTGGAAATGG
>JABUTA010000191.1:0-1704 GCA_021443845.1 Parasporobacterium sp. | reverse complement strand
AACGCCTGGAAGAGCTTCAGAGGGAACTGGCAGAGCTCCGGGATGAATACAAAAACAAGACTGCTCAGTGGGAAAATGAAATGGCTTCCGTAGAGAAGCTGTCAGAGCTGAGAGCCCGTATTGAAGAAATCAATAATCAGATTGAAATTGCTGAAAGAAACTATGATCTGGACAAGCTCAGCCAGCTGAAATACGGGGAACTGCCCCAGGCTCAGAAGGCACTGGAGGAAGCCGAGGCAAAAGTCGGCGCAGAGGATCTGGAACTGGTTCATCAGGCGGTAACAGATGAAGAAATAGCCAGAATCGTATCAAGATGGACCGGAATACCGGTGGCAAAACTCAACGAGACCGAACGGGCAAAGATACTTGGTCTGTCTGAGATCCTCCACAGAAGAGTCATTGGTCAGGATGATGCGGTAAATAAAGTAGTTGATGCAATCTGGAGAAGCAAGGCAGGCATCAAGGCTCCGGGACGCCCTATCGGATCGTTTATGTTCATGGGCCCTACCGGTGTAGGAAAGACCGAGCTGGCAAAGGCACTGGCCGAGGCACTGTTTGATTCTGAAAACAGCATCGTAAGGATCGACATGTCCGAATATATGGAGAAGCATTCCGTATCAAGGCTTATCGGAGCACCTCCGGGATATGTTGGATATGATGAAGGCGGCCAGCTGACAGAGGCTGTACGCAGACGCCCATACTCAGT
Source organism: Parasporobacterium sp. (assembly GCA_021443845.1). Classification (GTDB taxonomy): domain Bacteria; phylum Bacillota; class Clostridia; order Lachnospirales; family Lachnospiraceae; genus RGIG5612. Next base: position 998 of record JABUTA010000191.1, on the reverse strand, counting down.
TGTACTGTTTGATGAGGTTGAAAAGGCTCATCCGGATGTATTCAACGTGATGCTCCAGGTACTTGATGACGGCAGGATAACAGACTCCCAGGGAAGGACCGTTGATTTTAAGAACACCATTATCATCATGACCTCAAACATTGGTTCCCAGTCTCTGTTAGACGGTATTGACGAGTGCGGAAATATCTCTGATGGGGCAGCGGATCAGGTTATGAACCAGCTGCGGATGAGCTTCAGACCGGAATTCCTGAACAGGCTGGATGAGATCATAATGTTCAAGCCTCTTACGCAGGATAACATTGCGTCCATCATCGATCTGCAGATTGTCGAGATCAACAGACTGCTGGATGACAAGAATATCAGCATTGAGCTTACTGCTGAAGCCAAGGCTCTGGCAGCAGAGAGAAGTTATGATCCGGCATACGGCGCAAGACCTCTCAAGAGATATCTGCAGAAGCATGTTACCACACTGGCAGCAAGGATCATACTGGAAGGCAATATCAGACAGGACGATACTATCGAAATATATGTAGATGGCAGAGGTGAACTGGCAGCGAGAATTTCCTGATAAATCTCTGGGAATACACGTTTGGGGATGTTCTGGTGTGTCCGGGGATGGCGGTCTGTTTCCCGGGACAGGAAAAATCAGAGCTCTTTACAATACTGGGAACATGTGCTAGTATTCAACCGAAAAGGACTACCGTAGACGGTTGCCCCTGGAAATTTTAGTTAAATAACCGCAACTTGTGAGGGGTGGCGGTTATTTTTTTGTGCCTCGGCCTATGGTATAGCCTAATGCAAAGCATGTCAGAGCAAAGCTCAACACTGCAATCAGGTCATTGATCATACGCATCACCCCCTTCTTTTTTCTGATTGCCGCTATGACAATTAGCCTGACCATTTTAATCGGCTGGTGCGAAAGCACATTCTTGACTGTAAATGTTAAAACATCTAGAATAAAAATCCATATATAAACAGACTGTTAAAAGAATTAATTT
>JABUTA010000190.1 GCA_021443845.1 Parasporobacterium sp. | reverse complement strand
TTCCGGTTATGGAAAAAAGACGAAAACAGGATATTCAACATCGGCAGATGTTCTTGAAAAGCTTGCTCCGGATTACCCTGTAGTTAATAAGATACTGCAGTACAGGCAGATAACCAAGCTGAAATCCACATATGCAGACGGACTGGTTAACTATATTAAAGATGACGGAAGGATACACGGGACATTTAATCAGACAATTACGGCAACAGGAAGAATCAGTTCCACTGAGCCAAATCTCCAGAATATCCCCATAAGAATGGAACTCGGACAGGAAATACGCAAGGCTTTTCTGGCAGATGAAGGATGTGTTTTTCTTGATGCGGATTATTCACAGATAGAACTGAGGCTGCTTGCCCATCTTTCCGAGGACAGTAATCTTATTGAGGCATACAATTCAGAAGCTGATATACACAGGATCACTGCATCTAAAGTCTTCGGAGTGCCTTTTGACGAAGTAACAAAGACTCAGAGAAGGGATGCCAAGGCAGTTAACTTCGGCATAGTTTATGGTATCAGTTCTTTCGGATTGAGCCAGGATCTCAGTATTACCCGAAAACAGGCTGCAGATTATATTAAGCAGTATTTTAAGACATACCCGGGAATAAGGCTGTTCCTGGATGAGACTGTCAGAAAAGCGAAAAATGACGGTTATGTGACATCCATGTTCAAAAGACGCAGGCCTATACCGGAGCTTGCTTCGACAAATTTCATGCAGCGTTCTTTCGGTGAAAGAGCAGCAATGAATTCTCCTCTGCAGGGCAGTGCTGCTGATATAATGAAGATTGCCATGATCAATGTGGATCATGAACTGAGAAAAGGGGGATTTAAGTCAAGAATTGTTCTTCAGATACATGATGAGCTGCTTGTTGAGACCCCCGTTGAAGAAATAGACACAGTTAAGGAAATCCTGTGCAGGGAAATGAAAAACGCAGCAGTTCTTTCAGTACCGCTTGAAGTTGACGTTCAGCAGGGTAAAGACTGGTATGAAGCTCATTAAAAGGTATATATTATGATAATAGGTGTTACAGGCGGTGTTGGCACCGGAAAGTCGGCTGTTCTTGATATTCTGAAAAACAGATTTAATGCTGCAATAATCATGACGGACGATGTTGCGAAAGAGCTTATGAAGCCGGGCGGATTATCCTATGAATCGGTATGCGGATATTTCGGAGAAGAGATACTGACAGCCGGTCCGGGCAGTCCCATAGACAGGGCAGTTCTTTCTAAAATAGTGTTCAATGACAAAAAGAAGCTTGAAAAACTCAATTCACTGACTCATCCTCTGGTTAAGCAGAGGGTTGGGGAGCTTGCAGAACACTACATAAAATCCGGATATGACATTATTGTAATAGAAACTGCAATTCTTATTGAATCAGGCTATCTGGATATGACAGATGAATTATGGGTGATTTATGCCGATATGGAAATCCGGGCAAAAAGGCTGCAGGAGACAAGAGGCTACTCACAGGAAAAGATCAGGAGCATCATCAATAATCAGATGTCCTTTGATGACCTGAAAAAGTACGCAGATTTCATTATTGATAATTCAGGAAGCCTTCAGGATACGGAAACACAGATACGGAATTATTTTTTACATGCAGGAAATAAAAATAAATAAAAAAACTGCCGGCGGAAGATGCGACAAGGCAGTGATGAAATACCTGGATAAAGCAGGTGCCGGATTTATATATAAAATGCTCCGTAAAAAAAATATTGTTCTTAATGACCACCGGGCCAAAGGGGATGAGATCCTTAATGACGGTGATGTGATTAAGCTGTATCTTGCAGATGATACCATCAGTAAATTCAGAACCGGCATATCAGTTGTGACTGACACGGGTGCTGTAAAAAATGATCTGTGTTCCGAATTTGTTAAAATGATCGTTTTCGAAGATGATAACATTATTGCCTTCAATAAACCTGCCGGAGTTCTTTCACAGAAATCCTCGCCCGGGGATATATCAGTCAATGATATGCTTGTATCGTATCTTGGCAGGACTGACCTGTTCACTCCCGGAATTTCCAACAGACTTGACAGGAATACTTCAGGACTTATGCTCGCCGGGAAAAATCCCATGTCCGTTCGGCTGCTTAATGAAGCCATAAAAAACAGAAATCTCAGAAAATATTATATATGTGCCACTGTCGGGAAAATGCCCCTTACAGCTGATATTGATGGCTATCTGATAAAAGATGACAGAAAAAATACTGTATCTGTATGCAGTACTGTTCCTGCAGGATTATCTGTAAAGGAAAAACCGGCATATATAAAAACTTCCTGCAGACTGCTTGACAGTAATGACAGGATATCCCTTGCGGAGATTGACCTGATAACCGGAAGGCCCCATCAGATCAGGGCACACCTTGCTTCTGAAGGCCATCCGATAATAGGCGATCCCAAATACGGCAAAAAAGAAATAAACAGAATATACGCTGAAAAATACGGCATAAGCTGCCAGCTGCTTCACTCCTTCAGAGTCTGTTTTGAAGGCATGCATGGTGAACTGGCTTACCTGAACAATACAGAGATAAAAGCACCACTGCCGTTGAATATGAAAAAAATGATAAAAGGAGAAGGTTTATGTCTACCTGGTCTTCAAGAGGACTGAGAGGTTCTCAGTTTGAACAGATGATAAATGCAGTTAATGAAAAATACAGAGAGCTGAGGCTGGGAGTTGTTCAGAAAATCCCCACACCTATAAAGCCTGTGGAAATTGATGAAAAACGTCATATAACCCTGGCATATTTTGAAAAAAGAAGTACAGTCGACTATATTGGTGCTGTTCAGGGTTATCCTGTCTGTTTTGATGCAAAAGAATGCAATTCGAATTCATTTGCATTGTCAAATGTCCATGAACATCAGTTTGCATTCATGAAAGAATTCGAAGAACAGCAGGGCATATCATTTCTTCTTATCAATTTTACAAAAGCAGATAAATATTATTATATGAGATTCAGGGAACTCAGCAGATTTTATCAGAGAGCGGCTGAGGGTGGGCCGAAGAGTGTCAAGATAACCGAACTTGATGAGAAATACTTCATAGGCCCGAAATTCGGTGTCCAGATACATTATCTTGAAGGCATGAATATGGATATTAACGATATAGAAAGAGAATAAAAATGAAAAGAAAACTTGCTTTATCTGACAGCATACTTTTAAGTGTGGAAAAACCGGCCAGATACACAGGCGGAGAAGTTAACTC
>JABUTA010000018.1 GCA_021443845.1 Parasporobacterium sp. | reverse complement strand
CAGCCTTGGGAGCAGAGGCGTGGTGATCATGGGATTTTTTATCGCGCTTTTTCTTGAATTATGCAATTTTGATGTATTCGGGACATTCGGCGGCTGGTTGAAAACAGGTATGTTCGGGATATTCGGTGCCATGGCATATCTGTTTCCCGTTCTTCTGCTTCTTATGTTCATCGTTTCTTCTTTTGAGGAAAAAAGAACCCGTATAATGATTGCAGGAATCACGGCATTTCTGTTTATATGTGCATTTTCACACCTTGTATCTTCCATATCATTGAATAATCATAATGTTCTTTCTTACTTTTCGGCATGCTCGAAAACTCTGTCAGGAGGAGGTGTCACAGGAGGTGCCCTTGCCCTGGTTCTGTACTCGCTGCTTTCCCATACAGGTGCAGTGATACTGTGTGTGCTGATAATACTTGTATGTCTGTTCTTTATATTTGAGGATCAGGTAAAAAAAGTATTTGCATATCTGTCTGAAAAAAGAGATGAGGAAAAATACCATGAAAAAGATGACAGATATTATGAACCTGCACCTGCAGCAAAATCAAAGAAAGCTGTTCCGGCACGTCCTCAGGAGGAATACTATGATGACTATGCTGACTATAATGAAAACAGTTATTATGAAGAACCTGAATACTATGACGAGCCGGTAAAACGGAGAAATAAAGATAAGACTTTATGTGAACTGACAGATGACAATGGTAAGGTGATACGTCTTGTACGCAGAAAAAAGGTGATCGAGCGGGTTCATTCCGCACCTCTTACAAGAACTGCCAGAAGAGCCAGTACAATGAGGAGCACAGCTGTTGATACAGTGAGGTCCAACAATAAAGCCAGAGGCGTGAGCAGTAAGCTGGATATGATTCCGGGAACGGGACCTTCTGATGAAATACATGAGATAACCCGTAAAAAAACTTCCGAACCGGCAAAAAAGGACAGAAGAATAAGCATTTCCAATACTGAAAAGGAATACAGCCAGCTCAGTTTTACCGAAGAACAGCTTAATCCGTCTGTTCCTCCAGTCAGGAGAGAAACTGAAAAAATAAACAGGACTTCAGTACCCGGAAATGAACATAAGGCCGAAAGCATTAAGAACACCGCACCTTCCGGAAAGACTGCAGTCAGCAGATCAGATAACTCAGGCAGATCCGGATCGGCACCTGTACAGGCACCCTCACATATCGGGAACAAGCCTTCCGGCAATGTTCTGAAACCTGCTGCAAGAGCTGTTAAGGGAGGGTATTGTTCACCTTCTGTTGATCTTCTTGCTGAGGTCCGCCACAGCTCCGGTCAGAATACGGAAAACCTTGAGTCTGTTGCGGATGATCTTGAAATCATACTGAATCAGTTCGGCGTTCATGCAACTGTTACAAATATCCAGGCAGGTCCTTCTGTTACAAGATTCGAGCTTCAGCCTGAAATCGGAACCAGGGTTAACAAGATCACACAGCTGGCAGACGATCTGAAGCTTAATCTGGGAGTCACCGAAATACGAATTGAAGCACCTATACCCGGAAGCAAAGCCGTGGGTATTGAGATACCGAATAAGAACAGGCAGACGGTATATATGCGTGAACTTCTTCAGGATGTTTCTCTTATCAATCATCCTTCAAAGATCGCATTTGCCGCAGGTAAGGATATTTCCGGAAATGTGATCGTGGCTGATATTGCAAAAATGCCCCATCTGCTGGTAGCAGGAACGACAGGTTCAGGTAAATCTGTATTTCTCAACTCTATACTGATGACTATCCTTTACAGGGCCAAGCCTTCAGAAGTAGGCCTTATCATCATAGACCCCAAGAAAGTTGAATTCGGAGTCTATGCCGGCATACCCCACCTGATGAGGGATGTTGTTACTGATCCGGGACAGGCAGTAAGTACTCTGAGATGGGCTGTTAATGAAATGACCAACAGATATCAGAGAATGCAGATGTCTGCAGTAAGGGATTTCAGATCATATAATGCCAAGGTCGAAAAAGGTACTGTAAGCGCTGATGAAGAAAATCCCCGCAAGATGAACCAGATAGTTATCATTATCGACGAGCTTGCGGACCTTATGATGGTTGCAAAAAAAGAAGCCGAGGCACTTATATGCAGACTTGCACAGCTGGCCCGGGCGGCCGGAATACATCTTATCATTGCGACCCAGAGGCCTTCGGTTGATGTAGTTACAGGCCTTATAAAAGCCAATGTACCTGCCAGGGTTGCACTGCTTGTTTCATCAGCTATAGATTCCAGAACCATAATCGACATGCAGGGAGCTGAGAAACTTCTCGGTTACGGTGACATGCTGTTTTATCCTACGGGATATGTTAAACCTGTCAGAATACAGGGCGCATTTGTGTCTGATGATGAGATACAGAACACTGTGGATTATCTTATCAGCAATAATACCAATGATTATTATGCCGCCGAATCCCTTGAAATCGAGAAATTCATGAATTCCCAGGCAGCTGACAGTACTGAAGGTGCTGCTTCTGAGGAAAAGGATGCTGCCGGTAAATATGATGAATGCTTCTATGAAGCAGGCAAAATGTGCATAGAGATGGGGAAAGCCTCATCGAGCATGCTTCAGAGGAGATTTAATCTGGGCTTTAACCGGGCTGCGAGAATCATAGACCAGCTGCAGGAATTCGGCGTTGTAGGACAGCAGAACGGCGCAAAACCGAGAGAAATCCTTGTGGATTCCATGACGTTTGAGGAAATGTGGGATTCTTTTAATGATAAAGGCTGAGGTATATGTTATTTGCAGATATAATTGTTGATATTTCACACGAAAAACTGGACAGACCCTTTGAATACATGATTCCGGACAGTATGTCCGGACAGATAAAATGCGGTTCTATGGTTAATATACCTTTTGGCAGAGGGAACCGCATGATAAAAGGATTTGTAATAAATATCAAGGACAGGTCTGATTATGATCCTTTAAAACTGAAATATATTGATTCTGTTGTCAGCGGCAGCAAAACCATTGAATCTGATATGATCGAACTGGCATGGTTTATCAAGACAAATTACGGGTCAACCATGAACCAGGCATTAAAACTGGTCCTTCCTGTCAGAAAAAAATCTGCTCCTGTACTTGAGAAATATATCAGTGCAGCTGCATCTGATGAAGAAATAAACAGTGCACTGGAAAGATTCCGAAAGGATAAAAGAACAGTTGCAAAATACAGGCTTCTCAGTGAAATAGCCAGAGAAGGCATTATTCCTTCGGATATTGCAGCTGATAAGCTGAATATATCAGCATCTACTCTGAAAAGTCTTGTGAATGAAGGTCTGATTCGAGTTGATACAAAAGAAAACCTCAGATCTGCGTTTACTGTCAGGGAATGCTCGCCATATAATATAAAACTTAACAGAACACAGCAGAACACTGCCGATGATATATGGAACAGGTTCTGTGCCGGGGACAGAAGACCGTCTCTTATCCGGGGTGTAACAGGATCGGGAAAAACCGAAGTATACATAGATCTTATCGACAGAATGATAAGGTCCGGAAAACAGGCGATAGTGCTTATACCTGAAATCGCACTGACTTACCAGACTGTAATGAGGTTCTACAGAAAATTCGGTGACAGGATATCTGTTATCAATTCAAGACTTACTCCGGCCCAGAAACATGATCAGCTGGAAAAGGCAAAAAAAGGAATAGTTGATATAATCATAGGTCCCAGGTCAGCACTTTTTACACCTTTTGCAAACCTGGGAATCATAATAATAGACGAAGAGCACGAAAGCACATATAAAAATGAAGGTATGCCCGGCTATCACTCCAGGGAAGTTGCCGTGAAGCTTGCAGAACTGAAGAATGGCATAGTTGTCATGGGCAGTGCAACTCCTTCACTTGAATCTTATTATAAGGCGGAAAAAGGACTGTACAGTCTTTATAACATGACGGAAAGAGCCAGAGGTTCAGAACTGCCCGCAGTGGATATTGTTGACATGAGGTCTGAACTTAATGCAGGAAACAGGTCTATTATAAGCAGAAAGCTTCATGATATGATTTCGGACAGGCTGCTTAAGCACGAACAGATCATGCTGTTTATCAACAGGAGAGCATATCAGAGCTTTGTTTCATGCAGGAGCTGCGGTTCTCCTGTAAAATGTCCTCATTGTGATGTATCCCTGAAATACCACAGATCCGGGTTCCTTATGTGCCATTACTGCGGATATACAGTTCCAATGGTAAAAGCATGTCCTGTATGCGGATCGGGATATATAGGTACATTCGGCGCAGGCACCCAGAAGGTCGAGGAAGAGATCAGAACACTTTTTCCTGAGGCATCGGTCCTGAGAATGGACATGGATACCACAAAGGAAAAGGGGAGTCATGAGAGGATACTGTCTGCATTTTCGGATCATGAAGCAGATATCCTGATCGGAACCCAGATGATAGTAAAAGGACATGATTTTGCAGATGTTACCCTTGTAGGTATACTGGCAGCGGATATATCCCTCTATTCGGGTGGATATATGTCATCTGAACGTACTTTCCAGCTGCTGACCCAGGCGGCAGGAAGAGCAGGCAGGGGAAATAAAAAAGGAGCATGTGTTATACAGACTTATTCTCCTGAAGACTATTCCGTATTAATGGGAGCAACCCAGGATTATGAAGGCTTTTTCAGACATGAAATGACATACAGAAAGCTGCTGGGGTATCCGCCCTGCATGAATATGCTGGGAATAATGGCAGCAGGCACAGACGAAACGGCCCTGGACAGGGTATGCTGCAGAATAAGCTGCCTGACGGACAGTATGACAGCAGGAAGGGAAGGCATTGTAAAAATAGGTCCTTCTGCTGCACCTGTCGCAAAAATCCAGGACAGATACAGGAAAATCATATATATCAAGGCCGGTAAATATGAAGAACTTACCCGTATTAAGGACGCTGTTGAAAATATGATGGATTCCGATCCGGAAAAAACAGTCAGTATTACATTCGATTTTTCCATGAATACCAGGTGAAATCGATTAAAAAGAAAGGCATAGAAATGGCAATAAGACAGATTCGTGAAGATAACGATCCCATATTAAGGAAAAAATCAAAACCGGTAAAAGAAATGACCTCCCGTAATCTCGAACTGATCCAGGATATGATCGAGACAATGCATGATTCTGACGGGGTAGGTCTTGCTGCTGTTCAGACAGGTGTACTTAAGAGGATAGCCGTGGTATGGGTTCCCGATCCCTATACTGATGAGACACCTGAGGAGGAGATTAATGATCTTACCCATTCCTTTGGTGAAGAAATAGTAATGGTGAATCCTGTGTGGGAAGCTGTTGACGATACAGTACAGACCGGCACAGAAGGGTGCCTGTCTGTACCGGGTAAATACGGCACGGTAACAAGACCGGGCCATATTATCCTAAAGGCATCAGATGCGGATATGGTTCCTTATGAACTGGAAGCAATGGGTCTTCTGGCCCGGGCCATCTGCCATGAGTGTGACCATCTTGACGGTATCCTTTATACAGATAAGGTTGAGGGTGAGCTTATGACAAATTCATTGGATGAAGACGGGGAAGAAGAATGAAGATAATATTTATGGGAACGCCTGACATAGCTGTTCCTGCGCTGGAAACTCTTATAGGCTCCAGGCATGAGGTTATTGCTGTTGTTACGCAGCCGGATCAGAAGAGCGGAAGGGGAATGAATCTCAGAATATCCCCTGTGAAAAATACTGCTCTTAAATATAATATCCCATGTCTGCAGCCAGAAAAAATCAGTGAACCTGATGTTATGGATCAGCTGGAAAAGCTGGGAGCCGATATATTTGCCGTAGCAGCATATTCACAGAAAATACCTGACAGGATACTTGAAATGACAGAATTCGGATGCATTAATCTTCATCCTTCGCTGCTTCCTAAATACAGGGGCTCCGGTCCCTTAAGAGGTCCCATACTTAACGGAGATCCTTCAACAGGCGTTACCATAATGAAACTGGTTCAGGAGTGGGATGCAGGGGACATTCTCCTTCAGAAGGAGTTTGTTCTGGACGGCAGTGAAACATCTGAATATCTGGAGCAGAAATGTTCTGTCCTCGGTGCAGAGATGATGCTTGAGGTCATTAACGGGCTTGAAGACGGAACTGTTTCTGCAGTGCCTCAGGATCACAGTAAAGCAACATACCTGAAACAGATTACAAAAGATGCCGGTCTGATAAAATGGGAGGAATCCGCTGTTCAGATAGAACGTCAGATAAGAGCCTGCATTCCATGGCCTTCTGCATATACCAGCCTGGAGGGAAAGACATTTAAAATATGGGAGGCAGATGTTATCGACGAGGCGTCTGCTGAAGCTCCGGGTACGACGATATATGCTGATAAAAAGAAAATAGCTGTAAACACCGGCAGAGGACTTCTGGTTCCCTTATCTGTACAGCTTGAGGGGAAAAAGAGAATGTCAATGGAGGAATTCCTTCGTGGAAGAAAAATAGAACAGGGCACTCGATTTGGAAACTGAAAGAAATATAAGAAACATAATACTGAATATGCTCATCAGAACTCTTGAAAAAGGAGAGTTCAGCCATATCGTCATTAATTCTGCTTTCAGGGATCATATGCTTTCTTCCAGGGAAAGGGGATTTATAAACCGGGTGTATTCAGGTACACTCGAAAGGCTTATATTTCTGGATTATGTGATAGACAGCTTTTCTTCTGTAAAAACACGAAAAATGAAACCCGTTATCAGAAATATTCTGAGAATGAGCGTATACCAGCTTAAGTTCATGGATTCGGTTCCGGAACACTCGAGCATTGATGAAGCAGTTAAACTGGCAAGAAAGCGGGGATTTTCCAATCTCACCGGTTTTGTTAATGCTGTATTGAGGAAAATATGCACTGATTCGGACAGTCTTGATATGCCTGAATACATTAAGCTGTCTGTGCCTGAATGGTTTTTCAGAATGGTCAGGGAACAGTACGGTGAAAGGGATTCGGAAATTTTTTTCCGGAAACGGTTTGACATTTCTGAGGAAACCGCTGTACGGTTCAATCTGAAAAAAGGCAGTCCCGAATATACAGAAGGTATCCTGAAAAAGGAGGGGTGCCGCGTTCGAAGGATTCCTGTTCCGGAAACAGCAGCATATATTTCCGGGTTCGGCAGTCTTACAGAACTGACTGCTTTTAAGGAAGGGTATATTATAGTTCAGGATATTTCATCAATGATGGCTGTTCATAAGGGAACAGAAGGTATACAAAGTCCTGAACTTATCATAGATGTATGTGCCGCTCCCGGGGGAAAAAGCCTTTATGCAGCGGAGAAATTTCCTGAGGCAAGGGTTATTTCCAGAGATATCACTGAAGTAAAAACTGGTCTTATCAGGGAAAATATCATAAGGCTTGGTGTGAAAAATGTTTATCCTGAAGTTCATGACGCCCTTGAAAAAGATGAATCTCTTGAAGGACGATGTGATATTGTGATAGCCGATCTGCCCTGTTCGGGACTTGGCGTAACAGGCAGAAAGCCGGATATTCTTTTAAGGGTAAAGGAAAAAGACTGCGAAGATCTGGCTGAACTCCAGAGAAACATTCTTTCTGTTGTCCAGTCATATTTAAGACCCGGCGGAACCCTGATCTACAGTACATGCACAATAAACCGCAGGGAAAACCATGATAATGCGGTCTGGTTTACTGACAAATATGACTTTGATCTTGTAAGTGAAGTTCAGTACCTTCAGGGAAGAGATCAATCTGACGGATTTTATATTGCCCGATTGAAAAAACACGAAAATGGATAATAAAACTGATATCAAATCTTTAACATTTGAACAGATGCAGTCATTTCTTGCAGAGCTGGGGGAACCTGCCTTCAGGGCAAAACAGATTTTTGAATGGCTTCACATACATCTGGTTTCAGACTTTGATGAGATGCTTAATATTCCCAAAAAACTTCGGGAAAAGCTTGCACAAAGCTCTGAAATAAGAAATGTGAAGAAAAGAAATGTACTTGTTTCGGAGATTGACGGCACAAGGAAATATCTTTTTGAACTGAATGACCATAATCTCATAGAAAGTGTCATGATGAGATACCGTCACGGAAACAGCGTATGTGTTTCCAGCCAGGTGGGATGTGCAATGGGATGCCGGTTCTGCGCTTCAACCATAGGAGGACTTATAAGAAACCTGACCACATCAGAAATCCTGTCCCAGGTTTATGAAATCCAGAAGGATACAGGAGAAAGAGTATCCAATATTGTCATAATGGGAATGGGTGAGCCGCTGACAAATTATGATAATGTTACCGGCTTCATAAAACTTATCAGTGAGGAAAACACCTTGCACATAAGTCAAAGAAATATTACAATATCAACATGCGGGATTGTACCCGGAATAATAAAACTAAGCAAAGAATCCTTAAAGTGTACTCTTGCACTGTCACTGCACGCACCTGATGATGCTGTCAGAAGAACGCTTATGCCAGTTGCGGATAAATACACTATTAAGGAGATTTTGTGTGCCTGTGACAGATATTTTGAGGAAACAGGAAGGCGGGTTACCTTTGAGTACTGCCTTATTGATGACATCAATGATAAAGAAATCCATGCCAGAAAGCTGGCTGCCCTTCTTAAAGGCAGAAACGCACATGTCAACCTTATTCCTGTTAATCCGACGCCTGAAAACAATTTCGGCGCCGCTAAGGAACATGATATAAACATGTTCAAAAAAATACTTGAAGACTCAGGCATTACCGCCACAAGACGCCGGGAGATGGGAAGAGATATTTCCGGTGCATGCGGTCAGCTTGTTAGGAGGACCATTTGAAATCTTACGGTATAACTGATATAGGACTGTCAAGAAAATTCAATCAGGACTATTCCCTTGAATGTGATGAGCCTATAGGAAATCTTAAAAATCTTTATGTTGTATGTGACGGTCTGGGCGGCCATAATGCAGGAGAATTTGCGTCTTCTACTGCTGCTGAAAGTTTTTTTGATTTTGTGGAATATTCAGAGTCGAAAATGCCTCTTTCAATTTTTAAGGAAGCAGTTATCAAGACAAATAAAAAAATATACGAAGCAGGTCAGGAACCGCAGTATGACGGTATGGCTACTACACTTGTAGCAATTACCGTTCTCGGAAACACTGCTTATGTGGTAAATATAGGTGATTCCAGGGCATATGTTGTGGGACGTGACGGGATCACTCAGATTACTCTTGATCATTCATACGTTGCAGAGCTGGTAAGAGAAGGTCAGCTGACCAGGGATGAGGCAAGATTCCATAAGAAAAATAATGTTATCACAAGGGCGATAGGAGCGGAGGCCACCATAAAGCCTGATTATTTTCAGGTGTCACTTGAAAATGACGAAATATTAATGCTCTGTACAGACGGACTTTATAATATGGTCAGTGATATGACCATAAGGTCTGTGGTTTCCTCACATAATTCACTTAAAGCTAAGGCTGAACGCCTTATTGACCTGGCTAATGAAGCCGGAGGCAAGGACAATATAGCAGTTGTTCTTATTTCCAAATAGAAAGGGTAGCTATGACAATCCAGAAGGGAATGTATATAGAAGACCGGTATGAGATTCTGGAAAAGATCGGTTCCGGCGGTATGAGTGACGTCTATAAGGCAAGATGTCATAAACTTAACCGCTTTGTTGCCATTAAATTCTTAAAACCGGAATTCTGTGAAGATAAAAATTTTGTTAAGAATTTCAGGATTGAAGCTCAGTCAGCGGCTGCGCTTCTTCATCCTAATGTTGTAAGCGTATATGACGTTAACCATACCGAGGATATATATTATATCGTTATGGAGTATGTTGACGGCATTACATTAAAGAAATATACAGACAGAAACGGCAGGCTTCCCATCAAGGAAGCTACAAGTATTGCAATACAGATAGCTCAGGGTATTGATGCGGCTCATAATGCCAATATAATACACCGTGATATCAAACCCCAGAATGTACTTATTTCCCGTGAGGGAAAGATAAAGGTTACTGATTTCGGTATTGCCAGAACTACAACTGCCAATACCATAAGTACTGATATTCTGGGTTCTGTTCAGTATATTTCACCTGAGCAGGCCAGAGGAGGCCAGGTAGATAACCGCACGGATATCTATTCCTTCGGTATAGTTTTCTATGAAATGATCACAGGAAGACTTCCATTTGACGGAGATTCAACTGTCTCTATTGCATTAAAGCATATTCAGGAGGATGTGCCCCTTGCGGGAACTGTTGTGGACGGGGTTCCCAACAGTGTTACCAGAATCATAGAGAAATGTACTCAGAGAAAGCCTGACAGAAGATATCAGAAGGTATCCTCACTTCTGTCCGATCTTAAGACCTCTCTGATCACTCCTAACGAGGATTTTGTTATTCTTGAACCGGAACCGTCTGATTCTGCTACCATCATAATGTCTGATGAAGATGCTGATTATATCAGACGTGAATCGGCCAAGGCATCATCCAGATCAACCCGTTCCTCAAGACAGAGCAGACGGCCCAGAAACTATGGAGATTATCATGACTATGATGAATATGACGGTTATGATGATTATGAAGAATACGGGGAATACGATGATTACGACGAATATGATGATTATGTTCCATCGAGAGGAGGAAGGTCATCAGGTGCTCAGGGAAGAAGAAATGTCCCTTATAAAAAGAAAAAAGGCGACGGAGTGCTTGTTGTCAGCGGAATCATAGCAGGTATTGTTATTATTGCAGTACTGCTGATGATATGCTTCAGGACCTTCAATCCGGGTAATGGTACCCAGCCTGAGACAGAACCGGAGACAACAACTGTTGTAAATGCGGATGCTGAGTTGGTTCCCGATGTTGTCGGGATGGAACTGAATGCTGCACAGGCTGCATTGGAAAACAAGGGTTTTATTGTTAAAACAGAGTTTGAAGACAGTGCTTCTGTACAGAAAGATCATATTATTTCACAGTCCTCAGACGGTGGATCAAAACTTGAAAAAGGTTCAACAGTGACAATCGTTGTCAGCTCAGGAAAGACTTCACACAAACTTGACGACTATTCGGGAGTGACCGGGGATACTGCTGAAGCTGCGCTGAAGAAACTGGGATACAGAACTTTCATTACAGAAGTATTCAGTGACGAAGTCGAAGAGGGGTTTGTTATCGGTACCGTTCCGGCAGCGGCTTCTAACGTGCAGGAAGGTTCACAGATAGAAATTCTCGTAAGCAAGGGAAAGGAAACGGTAAAAGTAGTTGTACCGAATGTATGCGGATATTCTGAAGCAGAGGCATTAAATATCCTTAATGCATATAATCTTAACGGTTATGCCGGCTATGAGGATTCTTATGACTATGCGGGACTTGTAATGAATCAGTATCCGGCAGGCGGTGAAGAAGTTGAAGAAGGAGCCTGGGTAAATATTATGGTAGGTCAGTACCCGGAAACCTGGACGGAACCGGATTATCCATACGACCCGGGAGACGATCCGACGGATGTGCCCACTGAACCTGAGACAGAAACAACAGTTGACCCTTTAGTCCCTGGCGGAGATGACGGTGGAGTATACTGATAACAGGAAAATATTATGAACGGAAAAATATTTAAAGCTCTTTCAGGGTTTTATTATGTTAAAACTGACAGCAGAAAAATATATGAATGTAAGGCAAAGGGTTCCTTCAGAAATGATGATATTACTCCTCTGGTAGGGGATAATGTTGTATTTGATGTTATAAGTGAGAATCCGGCGGTTGGCAACATTACAGAGATACTGCCAAGACGAAACAGCCTTTTCCGTCCGGCAGTGGCAAATGTTGATCAGGCAATGGTTGTGTTTGCCGTAAGGCAGCCTGTACCCAACCTCAGTATACTGGACAGGTTCCTGGTGCTTATGGAAAAGCAGGGTATTGATACAATTATTGTTTTCAATAAAAAGGATCTTGCAAAGGTTGATGATATTAAAAACCTTAAGGAAACTTATAAGAAATCCGGGTATAAGGTATACTTTATATGCGCAGACGGAGAGAAGGTTTCCTTATCTTCCCTTAAAATGCATCTCCGGAATAAGATCACCGTTATGGCAGGACCTTCCGGAGTCGGAAAATCATCGATTCTTAACGTTCTCGGCGGACTGAAGGGCGAGGATTATGCAAGGGTAGGCACCATCAGTGCAAAAGCCGGCCGTGGAAAACATACTACAAGACATAACGAAATATTCACATTCGGAAAGAATTACAATATAGTCGATACTCCCGGATTCACATCACTGCTTGTCAATGCGGAGGATGTTGCCAGAGAAGAACTGAAGAATATGTTCAGGGAATTCGGGGCATATGAACAGAAGTGTCCGTTTAAAGACTGTTCCCACATTAAAGAACGGGACTGTGCCGTAAGAAAGGCAGTGGAAGACGGACGTATCTCTCTGAGCAGATATAACAGTTATAAGTCTATATATGAGGAACTTAAATCCCAGAAGACATTTTAGGGGGATCCATCATGAATAATATTTTATCACCTTCCATCCTGGCAGCTGATTTTACCGCTCTCGGCGAGCAGATCAGAGATATTGAGCGGGGTGGGGCTGAATATGTTCATATTGATGTTATGGATGGACTTTTTGTTCCATCCATATCTTTTGGTATGCCTCTCATAAAGTCCATCAGACCTGTTTCAGATATCATATTTGATGTACATCTCATGATAGAGGATCCCATCAGATATATCGATGAATTCAGGGCATCAGGTGCGGATATCATAACTGTGCACTATGAAGCCTGCAGGGATGTAGGGGCAACATTGAAAAAAATACATGATGCGGGTCTTAAAACCGGTCTTTCAATTAAACCCGGAACAGATGTATCTGTTGTAAAGGATTATCTGCCGGAATGTGATATGATACTTCTCATGAGTGTTGAACCCGGGTTCGGCGGACAGAAGTTCATGGAAAAATCCTTTGAACGGGCAAGAAAATTACGCAGAATGATCAATGAATCCCCCTATGATATTAATCTTGAAATTGACGGAGGAATAACTCTTACAAATGTCAGGGATGTCCTTGACTCAGGGGTCAATGTCATAGTGGCTGGGAGTGCTGTATTTAAGGAGCCCTACGAAAATACAGTAAAATTTATGGAAATATTAAATAATGCCTGACAGTAAGGCATCGGAGGTTTTTGATGGTTAATGTAGCAGTACTTGGATATGGTACGGTAGGAAGCGGAGTAGTTGAAGTAATAAATACAAACAGGGAACTTATTGCACATAATATCAAAGATGATATTCAGGTGAAATACGTGCTCGATCTCAGAGAATTTCCCGGGGATCCGGTTGAAAAGATTCTGGTTCATGATTTTGATGTTATCGTAAATGATCCTGAAGTTGACATAGTGGTTGAAACTATGGGCGGTGTTCATCCTGCTCTGGAGTTTTCAATGAAAGCCCTTGAAGCAGGGAAAAATGTATGCACCTCGAATAAAGAACTGGTCGCTTCCCATGGCTATGAACTGATGAGTGCAGCTGCAGCAAATAATGTTAATTACATGTTTGAAGCAAGCTGCGGCGGAGGCATCCCCATCATACGTCCCCTTTATACATCTCTTGCAGCAGATCGTATTGAAGAAATTACCGGAATCATGAACGGCACTACCAATTACATCCTGACAAAGATGTATTATGAAGGAGCGGATTTTGCAGATGTTCTCAGAGAGGCTCAGGAAAAGGGATATGCTGAAAAGAATCCGTCAGCTGATATAGAGGGATATGATCCCTGCCGTAAGATAGCTATTTTATCTTCTGTCGCATTTGACAGGCAGATGGATTACAACGATATATATACTGAAGGAATTACGGGTATTACTGCAGAGGATTTCATATATGCCAGAGCATTAAACGCAAGGATCAGACTTTTCGGTACAAGTACAAGTACAGAAGAGGGCGTAAGTGCAATGGTTGCACCGTTTATGATAGATGCATCTTCACCGCTTTATTCCGTAGATGATGTTTTCAATGCAATATTTGTAAAGGGAAATATGCTGGGTGATTCTATGTTTTACGGAAGAGGCGCAGGAAAGCTTCCTACGGCCAGTGCAGTTGCAGGGGATGTTGTTGATATGGCCCGCAATCTCCATAATACTGTCAATAAAATATGGGATTCCAGTAAGATCGAGCTTATTCCCCATGAATACGCAAAGAATGCGTTTTTCGTAAGAGTTAAAGGCAGTGCTGACGAAAACAGGGATGTTGTAAATTCGCTGTTCGGTAAGGTTGTATTCACCGAAGTCCCGGAACTTGTAAATGAATGTGCTTTTGTAACCGGCATCATGACTGAAGGTGAATTCGCATCGGCAGCCGAAAAACTCCCGGGTATGATCACCCGCATCCGGTCACGACTTGCCTGAAACTGAAAATAAATATTTCTGATTACGATAAGGCCCGGTATCATTGAAGTGTGATACCGGGCCGTTATTCATTATATTTCAGAATCAGTTATGAACATTGCATCCCCAAAACTGAAAAATCTGTATTTTTCATGTACAGCCTCTGAATAGGCATTCATTATAATGTCTTTGGAACTCAGCGCACTCACCAGCATGAGCAGGGTGGATTCAGGCAGATGGAAATTTGTTATAAGGCAGTCTGTTATTTTGAATTTATATCCGGGATATATGAATATCTCTGTCCATTTTGAAGAGGCGGAAATATGACCGCTGTCGTCAGCCAGAGATTCCAGAGTCCTGGTGGATGTGGTACCTACACATATTATCCTGCCGCCGTCCCTTCTGGTACTGTTGATCATATCGGCATTTTCTTCCGTGATCATACAGAATTCGGAATGCATTTTATGGTCAAGTATGTTTTCTTCTTTGACCGGTCTGAAGGTTCCCAGACCGACATGAAGTGTCACATGGGCTATTTTTACCCCCATTGAACTGATTCTGTCCAGTAGTTCTTCAGTGAAATGAAGCCCGGCAGTGGGAGCTGCTGCAGATCCGTCATGTTTTGCATAAACGGTCTGGTATCTGTTCTTATCTTCCAGTTTATGTGTTATATACGGAGGGAGTGGCATCTGTCCCAGACTGTCCAGGATTTCTTCGAAGATTCCATCATACTCAAACCGGATTATCCTGTTGCCGTCTTCAAGGACATCAACAATCTCACCTGTCAGATGTGCCTGGGCACCCGTATCATTACCGAACACAAGGCGGCAGCCTTTTCTTGCTTTCTTTCCCGGCTTGACAAGACATTCCCAGTCTGTATCGGATCTGCGGGTAAGAAGCAGTATTTCTATAACTGCACCTGTATCGGTTCTTGTGCCGAACAGCCTCGCGGGAATTACTTTTGTATCATTTATTACAAGGCAGTCGCCGCTCTTCAGGTAGTCAGTGATATTTCTGAAAATATCATGCCTGAAACTGCCGCTTTTCTTGTTAAGAACAAGGAGCCTTGATGAGGATCTGTCAGCAAGGGGATCCTGTGCTATTAATTCCTTCGGAAGATCATAGTAAAATTCTTTTAAATTCATTTCAATAATAATAAATAAAATACAGATTTACAGTAAACTATAAGCATCGGTAACATATAATAGCATCATAAACTGATAAGTGCAATTGTATTTGATAAGGTACTGTGCTATATTAGACGGTGGCTTTTCAGCTTATTACAGGAGGGAAAACATATGTATTATAACAATGCATTGCTTATTGCCGCAGACGGGAATCCGGTATACATGCTTCCCGGGATGGCCAACAGACACGGGCTCATTACGGGAGCAACAGGTACAGGCAAGACTGTTACGGTAAAAGTTCTGGCCGAATCCTTTTCAGATGCGGGCGTACCGGTGTTTATTGCTGACATTAAAGGAGATCTTTCAGGCATGAGCATGCCGGGAGATAATAATCCCGATATTATTTCGAGAGCTCAGAAACTGGGTCTGATGGAGGCAGGATGGCAATTCAGTGCTTTTCCTTCTGTGTATTGGGATGTTTTTGCACAGAAAGGCATTCCGGTAAGAACTACAATATCAGAAATGGGTCCTTTGCTTCTCTCACGTCTTATGGATCTGACTCCTGCACAGGAGGGGGTTCTTAATATTGTATTCAGGATAGCAGATGATCAGGGATTGCTGCTTCTTGATCTCAAGGACCTGAGGGCCGTAGTACAGGCGGTTGGTGATAATGCTGCAGAATATCGGACAATATACGGTAATATTACTGCCGCTACTGTGGGAGGAATACAGAGGGGACTTCTGAAACTTGAAAATCAGGGTGCAGATATGTTTTTCGGAGAACCGGCACTGGATATTATGGACTGGATCCGAAGGGATCAGAACGGAAAAGGCATCATTAATATTCTCAATTGTGAAACACTTTTCCGTAAGCCGGACCTTTATGCCGCATATCTGCTATGGATGCTTTCTGAATTATATGAGTCACTTCCGGAAATCGGTGATACCGACAGACCTGTAATGGCATTTTTCTTTGATGAGGCTCATCTTCTGTTTGATTTAAAATCAAAGGAACTTCAGGAAAACATAGAACAGGTTATAAGACTTATAAGATCCAAGGGTGTGAGTGTTTTCTTTATTACTCAGAATCCTGCGGATATTCCGGATTCGGTTCTGGCTCAGCTGGGCAACAAGATACAGCATGCCCTTCGTGCATATACTCCTGCTGAACAGAAAGCGGTTAAAGCAGCTGCAAAGTCATTTCCTGTAAATCCGGATTTCAGAACTGAAGAGGTTATACCGTTACTGGGAAAGGGAGAAGCCCTGGTTTCATTCCTTGATGATAAAGGTGTACCTTCCATGGTCAGACGGGCATTTATACTTCCGCCCCAGTCCAGACTCGGAGCTGCGGATGATGAAGTGATAAACAATCTGATCCTTTCTTCAGATATGTATCATAAATACAGTCAGGCTTATGACAGTGAATCAGCATATGAAATGTTAAACGGCATAATGCCTCAGGGTTCAACCCTGCAGGGATACGGAGGTAATCAATATATGAATAATTCATTCGATAACAATATACAGACTGCTTCAGAGCAGTGGGACTGCCCGGGCTGCGGTGCAGTTAATACAGGTAAATTCTGTTCCAACTGCGGCATGCCCAGACCACAGGTTCAGGCTGCCCAGACTTCTGAATGGATATGCCGGTCATGCAATACCTTAAATACAGGCAATTTCTGTTCCAACTGCGGAAGCGGCAGGACACAGAGTGCTCAGCCCCAGCCTCAACATCAGACTCAGCCTCAGCCTCAGCCTGTATCTTATGCTCAGCCTGCTGCCGGATATTCACAGCAGGGCACTTATGCAGGACCGTCACTGGTATCTATGGTACAGGCACAGCAGGCACAGGAGGCTGCAAAAGCTTCTGCGCTTACACAGGCACAGATAGATAAAATCCAGAAGGATGCCGTTAAACAGGCAAAAGCTGAACTTAAAGCAGAACAGGAAGCAAAAAAAGGCGAAAGCGATCTTTCAAAAACAGCCAAAAGCATTGCAACCAGCGGAGCAAGGACTGCGGTTAATTACCTTGTAAGAGGTGCTCTCGGCAATCTGCTGAAAAAATAACACCGGATAATTAATATTGATGCCGGATGCAATATTCCGGTATCGTTTGGAGGAATAGATGAAAGTACAGTACAATCATAAAGAGATTGAAAAAAAATGGAACATTGTATGGCAGAATAATCCTGTCAATGTTGATGACGGTAAAAAGCTCAAATATTACTGTCTGGATATGTTTCCGTATCCCTCAGGCAACGGCCTTCATGTGGGCCACTGGAGAGGTTATGTTATAAGCGACGTATGGAGCCGTTACAAACTGATGCAGGGGCATTATATCATCCATCCCATGGGATGGGATGCATTCGGCCTTCCTGCAGAAAATTATGCCATAAAGCACGGAATACATCCCAGCATTTCCACAGCAGAAAATGTTGCCAATATCAAAAAGCAGATTAATGAAATATGTGCATTATACGACTGGGACAGAGAAGTAAATACCACAGATCCTGATTTTTATAAGTGGACTCAGTGGATCTTTGTAAAGATGTTCAAGGAAGGTCTTGCATATGAAAAGGAAATGCCTATCAACTGGTGTCCTTCCTGCAAGACAGGTCTGGCAAATGAAGAAGTAGTAGACGGAAAATGTGAACGCTGCCACAGTGAGGTTACAAAGAAAAATCTCCGCCAGTGGATGCTGAAGATTACTGCATATGCCGACAGGCTTCTTGATGATCTTGAAGAACTTGACTGGCCGGAAAAAGTCAAGAAGATGCAGACTGAGTGGATAGGCCGTTCTTACGGTGCGGAAGTTGACTTTGCAGTTGATGGAAGAGATGAAAAAATCACTGTTTATACCACCAGACCGGATACACTTTACGGAGCAACTTTTATGGTAATAGCTCCGGAATACAAGCTTGCTAAGGAACTTGCAACCGAAGAAACAAAGGATGCAGTGGAAAAATATATCTATGATGCCAGCATGAAGTCAAATGTTGACCGTATGGCAGATAAGGAAAAAACCGGCGTATTTACAGGAAGCTACTGCATTAATCCTATTAACGGCAAGAAGGTTCCTATCTGGATCTCGGATTATGTACTTGCAGACTACGGT
>JABUTA010000189.1 GCA_021443845.1 Parasporobacterium sp. | reverse complement strand
AGTCAGTGATCCTATTGAAGCAAGTGCCCTGCATTACACAGCCTCTGAGCTGGACCGGGGCGTACATCCCTATGAACTTACTGAATCATCTGAGACCATCCTGAGATTAAATGCGGTTCAGATGGGTGTGGGAGGAGATAACAGCTGGTTCCGGGACATTGTACATGAGCCGTACCTTCTGCATGAGGAAAGCTACGAATACACATTTGTCCTGTCGCCTCTTCAGGCACTTGAAGACCCTGCGGATTATTCCATGGAACTGAAAACACTGCTTCAGGAACTTTTGCCCGAAGAATCATAAAGTGTTTTATAATGATTGAAGCCACTCTTGCGAGTGGCTTCATCATTAAACGTATAACTTAAAAGGGAGGGTGAGCGGGGGGACGCTCAAAATTATGAAAAATATGTTTTCTGCTGGTTAGTGTGTTTTTGTCTTTGACGTCTGTATATTAACCTATGATTATGAAGAAAAAATGTTGCAGATGTGAAGAGTTTGTGAAAATCTGCATTATTTAGCAGCTGTTTCTGCTTCAAATACTGATACGAGTTCCGGATTAACAGCTGTTTCTGTAACGGAAGCAGGTTCCGGGTCAGCCTCAGCCAGTCCCAGTTCCACATAATCCTGATAATAGGTATCATAGAGACCGCAGCAGGCATCCATTCCCAGGTTGGGGTTGAATGCACTCAGAAGGACTTCCTCCCATGAGCCCTTCTTCTCATAAAGAGAGTCAGCAGTCGGGCCGTTTTCGTCGCCGTATTTTTCCAGATTGCTCTTCTTTACTTTTTCAAGTCCTTCCGGATCATCTTTATAAGATTCGAGCCTTATGCGGTTACGTTCGGCGCTTACTGCTCTGGCAATTTCCTCAACGGATTTTCCTTCATCACGCAGCTTTCTGGCAAGGTCCAGCAGGGATGCAATGTCTTCATGATACTTGATACGGTTCTGTCTGGCCTCTTCTACAAATTCCTTATCTGTCCAGTCATAAGAAGCATATTCTGCCAGTCTGGTTGATTCCGGATTGGGTGAAAATCCATATACGGCGTCAGGATTTTCAATGCAATCCTCCATGGCCTTGGGATTTGTTCTGGGATCATGAACGTAGGTGAATTTACCTGCTGTATCCGTGCTCTGTGTCGAAGCACCTGCGGTATCAGCCTGAGTGCCGGCAGCAGGGCCGGCATATGCAGCAAAAGCAGCCAATGAGAGCACAAGGGCTGAGATCATAACAGCAGCCAGTATTTTTCTGATGGATTTCATTTCGGTTTCTCCTTAAAAATAAATGTTTTTGATAATTATCATTATACTTTCTTCAGAATAGCATAAATGAGGGAAATAAAAAAATGAAAATTTCCGGTCGCCGGGTCATGGAAAACGGGGCGGATTTTAACTCGTCATTTCGAGTTAAATATTAGCCTTAACTCGACAAACGCGTTAAAACGAGTTAGAATCCCATTAAACTGGAAATGAGGAGGGTAAGTAACATGCGAAATATTCCCGTGGCAGAAAGCCTGGAAATCGAATTCAAAAGTGATGTTAAATGCTATCCTGACCATGATTTGATCGATGAGATCGTAGGAATGACAAATACTGTTGGAGGCACTTTGTTTTTAGGTGTTGAAGATGATGGAACTGTTACCGGTGTTCATAAAAAGCATAAAGATGCGATAGGGGTAACCGCGCTTATTGCAAATAACACTGTTCCGCCAATCACAGTAAGAGCAGAAATAATTCTCGAAGATGAAAAGGAAATCTTAAAAATAGAGATACCTCGAAGCCGGGGGGTTATTTCTACTGCATCGGGTAAAATATTGCGTAGAAGAATGCAGTTGCATGGTACACCGGAAGTCGTACCGATGTATTCCTATGAGATTCCATCAAGACTGGCAGAGTTGGGCATGTTGGATTATTCTGCACAGCCTTTAGCGGGATCCACATTGGACGATTTGGATCCTAATCAACGCGTACGCCTACGTAGAATCATTCAGAATAGACAAGGGGGAGAGAAATCTTTATTAACGCTCCCTGATGATGAGCTGGATATTGCATTGCGTCTGGTAACAGAAGTTGGTGGAAATTATATTCCAACTGTCACAGGAATGCTTCTTCTTGGGAAAGAGGAACGTATCAAAGAGTTGATGCCAACCGCCGGATCGTCATTCCAGGTGTTAGAGGGAACTGCGGTCAGGATAAATGAAGATAGCTGCAAACCTTTGTTGGAGCTGTTTGAGAATTATGAAACCTATCTGAAAGCATGGAATCCTGAGCGTGAAACAGAGTATGGATTGTTCAGAATTCCGATTCCCGAGTTTGATTGGGCTGCGTTTCGTGAAGGACTTGTAAATGCCTTTTGTCATAGAGACTATACGATGCTCGGAAGAGTTCGTATATTGATTGATGATGAAGGAATGATTATCAGTAATCCGGGAGGCTTTATAGACGGGGTAAATCTGCACAACTTATTAACTGTTGAACCGCATGGACGGAATCCGGCATTGGCAGATGCAATGAAACGGATAGGTCTCGCGGAAAAGACCGGGCGCGGTATAGATAGAATATTTGAAGGATCTATAATATTCGGAAGACCCTGGCCAGATTATTCAGAATCAACAAGCAGAATGGTAAAACTGTTTATTCAACGTGCAAAAGCTGATCTTGCATTTGCAGAGCTTGTTGCTGATGAGCAAAATCGACAGGGTAAGCCATTATCTATCTATACATTGATGATTCTTTCTGTATTGAATTTTGAGCGAAGATGTACAGTTGACAGGATTGTTGAATACACCAATTTAAGTGAAAAAAAGGTTCGTGCGGCCATTGAGAGTATGCTTGAATCAGGTTTGATTGAAGCTGCGGGAAAGGGAAAAGATCGCACATACATATTTGGAAAGAAGATTTATCGTGATAACAACAAGACAATTCAATATGTCCGTCAAACAGACATTGATAGTATCAGATATCCGGAGCTTGTAATGAAACTGGCTGAAACGCAGAAAGGAGTTATAACAAAGCAGAATGTTATTGAGTTGCTGAAAGTAACTCCGTCACAGGCATATAGTGTTATCAAGAAATTACAGAAAGAAGGAAAGCTGAAAATAATATGCGGCGGTAAGTATGCGCGATACAAAATGGTCGAATAAATAAGATATTTACAATCAACACTAAAACATAAGATATGAAAACAACAAGAAACATAGCGATTCTCGCTAT
>JABUTA010000188.1 GCA_021443845.1 Parasporobacterium sp. | reverse complement strand
TTTTGTATATACGCCGTTCTGTACGTAATACCATTTGGTATTTGATCCGTCTGCACGCTGGGCAAGACCATTCGTTCTGCAGAGTACCCCGTCCTTAATGTAGTACCAGCGATTATTTCCGAGATCTGCCCTTCTGGACAGACCGCTCGCCTTTGAAAATACACCATTTTCTATGTAGTACCAAGTATAGATACCATCAATCGTTCCTTTAACAATACCTGTCAGCCGGGTCTGGATAATGCCATTCTCATACCAGTACCATTGTCCGTTTTCATATACAAATCCGTTCAGTTCTGCTGCAAGTTCTGCTTCTTCTTCAGTTTCTTCCTCTGCCGTTTCTGTTTCCTCCGAAGTTTCTGTCATTTCGGTTGTTTCCTCTTCCGAATTTTCTGTTTCTGCAGTTTCGGATTCTGTTTCTTCCTCTGACGAAGTCTCTCCGGATTCCTGATCGGATGATTCTGTTTCGGCGGAAGTAGTTTCACCTTCTGTCATATCAGTGTCCTTTTCCGCTGATTTTTCACTATCCTGTTCCTCTGAGGATTCTTCTGCCGCTGCAGTTTCATCTTCCGCTGCTGTTTCTTCTGAGCCTTCCGGTTCAGTTTCTTCTGCTGCTGTCACGATCGGTTCAGTATCATATGTGTCTGTATCATATTCACCTGCAGGTCTGCAGGTTTCTTCCTTTTCATTAATAACGTCCTGGTATTCCTGATTTTCAGCAAATACAACTGTTGTACTTACAAAGCACATTATCACAACGATTAAGAGTGCAGATAATTTCTTTTTCATTCTTCCTCCTGAAACTGTATATATGCGATACCATATACCATTTTTACTGTGATTTTCTTAAAAGCGGATATGTTTCACTATATTAAATCAGATATTACTGTATTTTCAAGTAAATCTGCATCTTTTTCACTGAATATTCATATGATATAATACGCTTTAATACTGCACCAAAATAAATCGGCATATCACAATCCGTCCGGCATCTTAAGTATCAGCAATATGTAAAAATGGCAGAAAGTGACTAAAAGATGAATAAGCACACTCACTCCATCCAGACAAAAATACTGACCAGAACCCTGTTTGTTCTGCTGCTTCTTTCAATAACGCTGGGTCTTACCAGTGTTATTATCGTGCAGAGTCTCTCGAAAGCAGACTCCCGGCAGCTCATTCTTCAAAAATGTGAAGCCGAAGCCCTCAGATTTGACAACAAACTGAATCTGGTACGCCATTCTGTCACGATGATATATGAATATGCCATTGAACTGGAAAGTGCAGGACAGATAGACATTCTTTCCAAAGAATTTGAAAACCACGTCAAAAACATATCTATTTCTGTCGCCAACGACACTGACGGTGCCATGGCAGTATATTTCAGATATAATCCACTTCTTACAGGAACCGGTACAGATGGATTCTTCTGGTCCCGGAAATCTGCTGATACGGTATTTACCGAAGAACTGCCGACAGATATCCTTGCATACGATAATGATGACATCGAGCATGTAGGCTGGTTCTATGTGCCGAAGGAAACAGGTGAGCCTCTCTGGATGGCTCCGTATTACAACAAGAATCTTAACGTTCTTATGATTTCCTATATTATACCGTTATATCGAAATAACGGTGAATTCATCGGTGTCATTGGAATGGATATAGATTTCAATTCCATAATGAATACTGCAGGCAGCGTAAAACTATATGATACAGGACGACTGGCACTCATAGACCTGTCAGAACGCATCATATACTACTGTGATGAAAACGGTAACACTGCCGGCGATTCTCTCCCTCAGGATCTGTATGATCATGTTACTACCGCAGATTGTTCCGTGGAACTGCCTGAGATAACAGATAGTGAAGGCCGTATGTTTGTCAGCTGTACACAACCGATTTCTAATGGCATGCTGCTGTATCTGGGGGTTCCTGTCAGCGAGATTAATGCAAACAGGAACACTCTTATGCTTATTATCCTGATCGTAACTCTCATTATAGGATTTATTGCAGTGCTTCTCATCAGAAACAGCACTTCAAGGCTTATCCGTCCAATTAAAAAGCTGGCAGCAGTTGCAGATAATTATGCCTGCGGAAAATGGGAAGACAAATACATCTGCAATACCGGAGATGAGCTTCAGCTTCTTTCAGAAAGCATATCCACCATGGCAGACCAGACCAGAGATTATCTGAATCGTCTGGGCAGCCTTGTTCGCATTGATCCCATGACCGGTCTGCAGAACCGTTCCGGCTATATGGAACTTACCGAAGAAATCCGTAAAAACCGCCACGGAAGATTTGACAGGTATGCAGTAGTTGTAATGGATCTGAACAACCTGAAAAAAGCAAATGATACCCACGGGCACGATGTGGGGGACGCACTGATAAAAGAGTCCGGCAGGTATATCTGCGATTCTTTCAGGCACAGCCCCGTTTTTCGTATCGGCGGCGATGAATTTGTTGCGATTCTTCTCAATGAAGATTATGACAACAGGTTTAACCTCACCGCTTCATTTGAAAACGGAATGGGTTACAAAATTTCCGGTGAAGAATTTTCTCTTTCCTGGGGCATGGCCTCTCCTGATGAAATCGGGTCGGATTATGAAGAAGTGTTTAAACTTGCCGATGACCGTATGTATTTTCATAAGGCCGAACGCCGCAGATAATAGTTCTATACATATCTGATATGGCTTCCCTGCCCGGTTTTTACTACTTCCAGCTTGTTCCCTATGGCATCCCGGAGCAGCTGAACGTGGGAGATTATTCCCACAATCCCATTGTCGTCCCGGATGCTTCCCAGCACCGACATTGCATCTTCAATAGAGTTCTCATCCAGCGTTCCGAAGCCCTCGTCAATGAACATGGCATCTATCTTAGTGCCGCCATGCTGTGCAACCGCAGACATTCCGATAGCCAGTGCCAGGGAGACAAGGAATTTCTCACCCCCTGACAATAACGAAACGTTTCGGGGCTCGTCTACCGCACTTAAGGCATCATATACCTTAAGTTCCAGACCCCGCTTGTTTCCTTTTCCCTTATCATCCACCCGGACCAGCCTGTACCTGCCTTCATGCACATTCTGAAGCATACGGTTGGCTTCATCAAGGACACTCTGGAACATGACAGCCAGCACATATCTCTGGATGCCTACAGAAGCATCTCCTCGCAGTGTTTTTGCAAATGCAACATCATCTGCAGCCTGTTTGTAGCCTGTGTCGTACTCCTTCTGAAGGTCTGCCAGCTTCTCGTATATGGCTTCTCTTCTTCGGATTGCTGCCTGCAG
>JABUTA010000187.1 GCA_021443845.1 Parasporobacterium sp. | reverse complement strand
CATATCTGATATCTTCCGGGAATATCACATTAAGTGAGAATAATGAGCTGACCAAGAAGGAAGTAGGACAGCTGCTGAAACAGTACCCGTTGCTGCTGTCGGATGTTTTCGGAAATATGGACGTAAATATGCCCCGGAGGATGTTTGCGGACAATTTCGGTATTGATGAGAATGACATTGAAGTTATTCTGTCCGGATCTTTGCTGTCCCTGCCGGTGCAGGTATCAGCAGGCCTTGGACTCTCTATAGGAAACCGAAGCAGCTTCTTCAGCATCGACCCCGAAATAAAAATGTACAAGGTAAGAGATACGGAAGATTCTTATTCAAAGGGGCTGATGTTCAGGCGGCCCGCCGTAAATCCATATGCCAAGGAACTTATTGCACTGACAAAGGAAGAAGAGCAGATGATCAGGAAGGGATAATACAAGGTTACCGGATAAAGATGCTGCCTATACATTTTTTGAATGGGCTGATGTAACTTTTTAATTGGATGATCAAAAAAAAGGGTGTTATCATCAGAACAGAAGGAAAACAATGTAGCACATAAACTCGGGAATGTATAATGACTTATTTGCAGATAAAATATTTTATAGAGGTGGCAAGGTGCGGCAACTTTACAAGTGCTGCCGAAAGGCTGTTCATGACTACTCCGGGTCTTTCGAAATGCATAAACAATTTTGAGGAAGAAATCGGTGTTCGGCTGTTTGAACGCAAGAGCCGTGGCGTCGAAATGACTCCGGAGGGCAGAATATTCTATAATTCCATATGCGAACCGTTTCAGAATCTGAATATGGTATATAACCATACGTTATCAAGAATTCGTGATAAACGAAGCACTTATATGCTGGTTGTGGGGTATGGAGAAAACCTGCCTCCTCGTATACTGAACTCAGTCCGGGAATTTAATGACAGGTATGCTGATACAGCACGGTGTATAATACGTACTCAGCCAATAAACTCTATTTTTTCAGGTCTGCTTGACGGAAGCTATGAAATGGCTATCGTAAACGAAGTTTATATTGAATCGATGTCTGATATTGAATACTGTCCGCTTCATTTTGCTGATATGAAGGTGGCGGTCAGAAATGATCATCCTGCAGTAAAAATAAAGGAAATGAAGATTGAGATGCTTAAAAATGAGTGTTTCATTATAACAGTACCGGGGGATGATTTTGAATTTGCAGAACCGGTTTTCAAACTGATGAGCCTGGCAAGCTCTGTGGTTAAGGTACATAACCTGCAGGATGCACTGCTGAATGTTGCTGCAGGAAACGGTGTGGCATTCGTGCCGCATACTGTTATTCCCATATCTCATCCGGATGTGACATTCCTGGATATGCCCAAAAGGCAGAATGAAAGCAGGTATTGTCTGGCCTGGAAAAATAACGTCAAAGACAGACATGTTCTGGAACTGATATCAGATATAAAAAAGAATTTTTAAAACAGCCTCCCCAAAATATATATTATCAATCTCCACAAAAAGAACCCGCAGGTTATCGAAGCCTGCGGGCTTCTTTTGTATTGCATAAAAGTTAACGCAGACGAAATAAATGGTAAATTTTCGTTGAAGCTGCAGGGTGATATCATTTGTATACAGTTAAGAGAGGGGGATTCTGTTTATATATGTGCAAATTTCCATATTTATTTTCAGAAATTGAAATCCGAGGAAAAAGATACAGAAACCGTATACTGACGGGGCCCACAATGTTTGCCGAGTTCATATTTAATCCTGAGTACGGTGAAAATATATATAACATGGTAGAAAAAAGGGCGGCCGGAGGGGCAGCTGAAGTTACTACAGGAGAACTTACACTGGGGGATGATAACGCAAGAAATCTGTTTGATGTCTCAATAGACATCGATAAGCATGAAGGACCGGTGTTTAAAGCATTTTCAGAATATGCTGCAAGAAT
This sequence comes from Parasporobacterium sp., assembly GCA_021443845.1. GTDB lineage: Bacteria > Bacillota > Clostridia > Lachnospirales > Lachnospiraceae > RGIG5612. The sequence continues at coordinate 1,375 of JABUTA010000187.1, read as the reverse complement.
CCATAAACACGATGCGATAGCACTTCTTGAACTCTGCCACTGGGGTGAAGGAGTTGATGAATGTACAGAGGAACGGATGCAGAAAATATGTGATGTATTCAGGAGAGGTGCTGTATTTGCAAGAAAATGCGGTTTTGACGGAATACTGCTTCATGGAGGACATGGTTTTCTTATCCAACAGTGGATATCGCGCATGACCAATCACAGAACTGATGCGTATGGTGGTTCGATTGAAAACAGAGCAAGATTCCCTAAGAGAGTATTGGATGCAGTCAGGGAAGGATTGGGAGAAGATGGTATATTTGAGATGCGTTTCTCGGCAGAGGAAAATGTACCCGATGAGGATGCACTTACCATTGAAGATACAAAATCATTCCTGCAGGAGATTGACGGAATGGTGGATATTATCCACATTTCCAACGGACTTAAGAACAAAAGCAGCAGAACACATACCTTCACAAGTATGTATGATGAGCATGGTTATAACATACCTCTGGCAGCAGAAATCAAAAAGGTTGTAAAGAAAACAAAGGTAGCTGTTATCGGCGGAATAAACGATCCAGGTCAGGCTGATAAGGCAATTGCAGACGGAATGACAGACCTGATCATTTTAGGAAGACAGGCGATAGCAGATCCGGAATTTCCGAACAAAGCCAAAGCAGGCAAAGAGGACAGGATACGAAAGTGCATAAGATGTTTTCATTGCTATCCGGGACCCTGCGAGCATGAAACAGAAACCATGTGGCCCCCGGCAGGGGGGCTGCCGGAACCATCAGGTCCTCCACCGTTTGCCATGGAAAGTTACAGGGATGCGGAGGATCCATTGGAGGCAATGTGCCGGGGAATAGCTTCGGATTTAATGAATATAGGTGAATGTACTATAAATCCCGAAGCTAATCTGAAAGTATATCCGGATATATTCCCGGTACCGAAAGCATCTAGAAAGGTTCTTGTGGTGGGAGGCGGACCCTGCGGGATGCAGGCTGCCATAACTGCAGCAAAAAGAGGCCATAAGGTGACGCTGGCAGAAAAAAGCAGTCAGCTGGGCGGCATACTCAGCATTATGAAATCCGATCATGATAAACGTGACCTGTATGCTTTTATGAAGCTTCTGTCCAGAGAAGTAAAGGATAATGGTGTAAAAATCCTGACTTCATGCAATAAGGCAAAAGAGCTTATAGCAGACGGAGGTTATGATCACGTGATCATAGCAGTTGGAGGAAGAAGAAAGGAACTTATAATTCCGGGATTTGAGCATTGTATCCATGTTGTGGATGCCTGTCTGAATCCGGAAATTCTCGGCAAAAATGTTGTATTTATTGGAAGCGGACTTTCGGCATGTGAGGCAGCAGTCTTTCTGGCAAAAGAAGGCAAA
>JABUTA010000186.1 GCA_021443845.1 Parasporobacterium sp. | reverse complement strand
CTACGATGGATATTGATACCACGGTAAAAGCATTGCCTTTAAATGAGACTGATGTACAGAAAATAATCAGAGAAATCTGTGGAATCCCATTGGAAGATCATGTTACCTTTCAGATCAAAAGTGCAAAAACCATTATGGAAGAATTTGATTATCCAGGTGTTCGTGTAATGCTGGAGGCCTCATTGGATAGAATGCGCCAGCCAATTAAAATCGATATTTCCACAGATGATGTGATTACACCGAAGGCTGTTGAATATGATTATAAACTGATGTTTGAGGAAAGGACGATTTCAGTACTCACATACAATAAAGAGACCTTGCTGGCTGAAAAAATGCAGACAATTGTAAATAGAGGAATTGCTAATACAAGGCTGAGAGATTTTTATGATGTTTACAGCATTATGAATTCCTATGAAGGGCAGATAGAAAACCAGATGTTATTTGCTGCATTTTCTGCCACATGCAAAAAGAGAGGGACTGTTTTTACCAAGGGTGAAATAGAGTCTGTAATACAGCTGATAGCAGATGATTTACATATGAAGGATCTCTGGGAACAGTTTAAAAACGGCAATTTTTATGTAGGGGACTTAGAGTGGGAAGCCGTGATAAGTTTTGTGGGAAGTATTATGAAAGAATACGCTTGAGGTCTCAAATTTTGTTTTGTCCAACGAGATTTACGGAAACTGTTTTAATGAAAGAGAAGACCTGAAAATAAACGGGCTGGTATGAGATTATTTACTGCAATCAGACTGACAAAGAAAATGAAGGAGGCTCTTGGTTCTGCCATTTTTGATATGAAGCGGAGCGGTGCCGGAGGTAACTATACGGTTCCTGATAACCTGCACATTACACTGGCTTTTATTGGAGAGACGAACCGTGTGCAGGATATTGAGGATGCATTGGATGAGGTGGAGTTTTCCCCGTTTGACCTGAAACTGGAGGGGTTCGGAAGCTTCGGCGATCTCTACTGGGTAGGGCTTGCCGACCAGCCTATGCTTGACAGTCTGGTGAAAGGTGTGCGAAGGGCACTTGACGCTCATGAGATTCCATACGACCGGAAGAAATTTAAGGCACATATAACCATTGCCCGTAAAGTGCAGACAAATCATCCCATCAGGGTCACGGTTCCGAATGCAGGAATGGAAGTAACAGGATTTTCCCTGATGAAGTCGGAGCGGATAAACGGTCAGATGAAATACACGGAAATAGCAGCGTGGGATGTGCACCGGTAAGAAAAGGATAATGAAGAAAAAATGTTGAATCAGTGAAGTATGTGTGAAATGTAAACGGAAAGGCTCTGTATTGCCAATTATTGTTCGTATTGTTCGACCGTGTCTTTGATGACTTCCATGATCTCTTTTCTGACGGAATCATAGTTTTCGGGGTGTTCCGTACCCATTGCTGAGACATACTGATCGGATGTGAAGCCGAAGTGGAACTCAAACCATTCACAGTTATCGTAATCCTCCGCAGTTTCGTCGTAACAGTTCCAGGTTTTAAGATCATATCTGTCAAAAATCTCCCTGAACCGGTCCAGAACAGGGGATACATCTTCTTCATGCGAATAATGAATATATGATGAGTCCGCCGGGAATTCTTCCTCAATCCTTGAATTTATGCGATATTCAAGGTTGTTTCCGGTTCCCCCTGTATTTTCATATACCGAAAAGAAGTATTCGTTATAACCTGAATCACCATGCTGGACGATGCTTATGGTTATGTCATCAAGATCTCCGGTTATATTGATGTTTCTTTTTGAATCAATGTATTCTTTTATTACTTTTTCTTCCAGAGGTGCGAACAGTTCACAAAGCTTATCCCGGAAGCCGCTGTACCATTCCGGATAGGAATTTCTGCCTGAAGCATAAACATATGTACCGTCATCATAATAGATACCCAGGGAAAAGCCGCCTCCATCCAGAACATCCGGATTGGAACCATCGAAACCGTCAAATTCTGAAACATTTTCTTCTCTGCAGAAACTGTTCAGATCATCAAGAAATTTTTCATCAACCTCGCATTTTAAATAGTCGTTCCTGCTGTCACTCCAGCCGGTATAGTCAAACGCAGAATAGTAAAACATCGGAACATCCTCTGAAGTATCTATCTCGTAGGAATATGAACCGTAACCGAATGATTCGAAGCATATGAAAGAAAATCTCGTGATCGTTTCATCAGAAACAGACTTTGTTTCCCGGGTTTCGGTTTTTGCCTCGCAGCCTATGGCAAAAACCGAGAGTGCGGATACAAGAACTAAAAATATTTTAAAAAGTTTTCCTTTAAGCATGTGGCATTCTCCTAATAATTGTGCTTTCAAGATTGATTGTAAAATTATATCATTCTTATCCGGGTGTAACAAATATGTCTGTTACCATTTTTTTTCGTCAGGGAACCGGCAGTATGCCGAAAAACTTATACGGTATGCCGGCAGGGTACTGGAATATTAAGACATCGATATATTGACTGCCTGTAAATATGTAGATACAATTGAATGCGAAGTTTACTATTAAATAAAAAGAGGATTTTCCGGGGGATATAACTATGAAGAAGAAATTCACGGCGATGCTGTTTGCGGCTTTATTAGCTGTTCTGACAATCGGAAGTTATTCGAATGTTTATGCATACGGTTCACAGGTCATATTATATGTGAATCCTATAAATGACCAGATTAATGTCCGGAGTCTGCCACAGCACGACAGTGCACTTGTCGGTACGGTCTCAATGTATGAAAACATGTATTTCAACAATGAAACAAGCACAGGTTACGGCTCGGACGGCAAACTGCACTTCTGGTACAGGATTACATCAGACAGGGGCGTTACAGGCTGGGTCCGTGATGATCTTGTATGTATAAGGCCTGATAATTACAATAATCAGGTCAGTGTGCTGTACGTTAATCCTGTAAATGACTATATAAATGTCAGAGCCTTTCCGCAGCATTTAAGCCCGCTGGCCGGAACGGTATCTTATTATGAAAAGATGTATTTCTACGGAGAAACCGGAACAGGATTCGGATCTGACGGAGCATGGCATTACTGGTACAGGATTACATCGGAAAGCGGTGTCTCCGGCTGGGTAAGGGAAGACCTTGTGTGCTTTACCCAGCAGAATGCTTACAGCAGCCAGAGTTCAGTGTTATATGTCAATCCGATAAATGACAACATTAACGTCCGGAGTATGCCCGCCCACAACAGTTCATTGATGGGTACGGTATCTGTTTATGAAAAAATGCATTTTTACGGAGAGACAGCAACCGGTTATGGATCGGATTCGAAGCTTCATTACTGGTACAGGATCAC
>JABUTA010000185.1:2970-6301 GCA_021443845.1 Parasporobacterium sp. | reverse complement strand
GATAATGTATATATCATAACCGATTATATCATTAAGGCATTTTACCAGTTCATCAATATTCCCGCAGAGCTGGGCCCCGTCAATGATAACGTAATTAAAAGACCCCTCCAGATACTCAGAGTCCAGTCTTTTGCGCAGTTCTTCCGGATCCATGTATCTGCCGTGATGAGGAATATTAAAATCAATATACAATACGTTCGGATCTGACTCAGACTTATATATGTCACCGATATAGTCAAGCATAAGCTTTGTCTTTCCTATGCCATGAATTCCGGTAATAAATTTAACAGTATCAGTATTCTTATTTTTCGAAAGCCAGTTTATGTATAAAGTTCTGCGAAAATATTTCATTTTTGTTATATTTTTACATGTTTCAAATTTTTATTATATTCCGTAATGATTATAAACAATTATTATCATTATTCAATATTTCATACCCCTTTAATTTAATAATTATGTAAAAAAATAATCCCTGAAATATTATATTCAGAGATTATTGAAATCTGTATTATGTTAATTTTTATTGTTCAAACCATATTATGTTTCCCTTTATTTCAATACCGATATCTGCATTTGTTTTATTTCGGATTGCTTTGTCTGCATGACCAAGAAAATGTCCTGTCTTGTATGTACCTATAGATACTGTAAGATCCGAAATAACATACTTATCTCCAAGACCGGTATCCCCGTTCAGACCGCTGTTTATGTCTGCCGACACAACATATGCTCCGGAGTTATTTATGGCATCTATTGCCGAAGCAGCAAGTCCCCCAGGGGTACCCTTAAACCCTGTTCCGAAAATACAATCCAGAACAGAGCCATAATTATTAAATACTGTATCTTCCGTTATCATTTCATATGGGATTCCCAGCTTCTGACATATATCAAAATAATATCTGCCATCCTCAGAAAACACATCTGAAATCAGAAATATGCGGCATTCTATATTATGTTCCCTCATCAATCGGGCGACTACATAACCGTCTCCCGCATTATTTCCTTTACCGCATACAATGGCAACGGGTTCTTTCCATTCTGCTGATTCATAAATAGCCTTTCCGGCTCTGAACATAAGTTCTTTTGAGCTTACCCTGTGCTCTATGGTCCAGGCATCACTGTATCTCATAGTCTCCACTGATACCGCAGGAATCTTATTCCTTTCTGAAATATTCATATGTATTTCTCCGTAAATAGCACTATCTTCTTTCAATTATCATTACATCCTCATGGGGATTTACTTTCGCAAGTCCAAGCCTGCATATTTCAGCTTCCATAGGCATAAAGTGCTCAAGCATTACCGACAGTGCAGCTTTATGCTGGTCATGTGTCAGTTTCTTGGCCAATGTTATATGTGGCATCCAGTTACCGGGAATATATAATCTGCTGACACTGGTTTCGGGAATATCCTTTATGGCTTCATACACGAGGCTCGAAAGTGAAGAAATATACCTATTCATCACCGGAGCCGCATATAAAACATAAGGAAGGAGCTGCCCTATAGCAGGTACAGTGATTTTTCCCGGGATAAAACTCTCCTGAATCCTGATAAAACTGTCAAACAGTACCTCGGCGCTTCTGGCATCAACAGCTGAAATAGTTATATGAGGCGGGACATTATTGTCCGTCATAAAAGTATTGCCGGATGCAGCTGAGATTCTGTCTATATATTTTTTCAGAATCTTTTCAGATTTTACATCAAAATACGCTGATATCAGATACATGTGTCGTAAATCCAGTCAATTATTCCGCCAAATTCCTGTATATTTGTATAGCCCATATCTGCAAGCTTCTGTGCAGCCTCCTTGCTCCGTCGGCCGCTTCTGCAGTAAACAAGAATCAGCTGGTCTTTATCCGGAAGTTCTTCCGGGGGAGCATCATTAATCGTTTCGTTTGGTACGCATATCGCTCCCGGAATATGCCCTGCATCGTATTCATCCTGTCTTCTCACATCCAGAATAATATAATCCTCTGTGCCGGTGTTCATTATATCCCAGGCTTCTGCCTGAGTTATCTGCTTATAGCTGTTCATTATTGGTTCCTCATCTGATGCTGTTTTAGAAAATGCATCAGCTGTCTGCTCTGCATCACCAGAACTCAGTTTGCTTTCAGAATTTTCCGTTATTTCCGTATCATCTGTGAATTCAGTATTTACCATACCCGGGCCATCCATTACATCCGTAATACAGCCGGTAAGCAGAAAGACTATACATACACATGAAAGAATTACCTTTATATGATTCTTCAATTCAATCCTCTCTTCCTACAAGAAAACTGCAGTATTTGCCTGCAGCACAGTATATTTTCTGCCCGAATAATTCCTCCGGCACCATTTCGGCATTGCCTTTGCATACTTCATTCCAGTCCGTCTGAATACAGCTGATATACTCCCCGGGAAGCTGCATGGTCCCATGAGAAGCCAGGATTTCATCAAACATATCCGAATAACCCTGAAGCTTAGCCAGTGCGTCAGAAAACATTTCCGGTCTTCTGTGTTCCCCAAACAGAAATATTCTGTCGGTCTGAACCATATCCCCGGCAAACACCCTCCTTTTCTTCACATCTATTACAGAAATACTGCCTGCGGTATGTCCCGGATTTGCAATTATCTTCAGAACTCTGTTTCCCAGGTCTATTTCGTCGCCGTCATGGAGAGGGAGCATTCTGCAGGAAGGATATTTCTCACCCATACCGCAGCCTGCATAATCATCTTCATGTATGTAATATTCCTTAAACAATCCGTTTGAAGATGTATGATCGCCGTCCCCGTGGGTGTTGATGAGCAGCAGCGGAAGTGATGTGAATTCGGCAGCTATGCTGATAAGATCCGGGCTGCTGACTCCGCTGTCTATCCATGCTGCATATTTTTCGCCTATTACAAGGAAGCAGCGTACAAAATCATCCTCAAGAGCTATAGTTTCACTGTCTATCTTTATAATATTACGGTTCATAAATAAATCCTCCGAAATGTCTGCCGTCTATTATGAAAAACTCTTTACTCCGCCTTCGTCAGCAGTACTATCGTCTCCACATGCCCCGTCTGAGGGAACATATCCACGCAGCAGGCCTTTTCTATCTCATACCCGGCCAGCCTGAAGCTTTTCAGATCTCTTGCCAGGGTCTTTGGATTACAGCTCACGTAAACTATATTATTTATTCCGTAATTTACTATTCTGCACAATGCCTTAGGATTGATTCCGTCTCTTGGTGGATCCAGTATAAGAGAATCCGGAACAGGAAGGCTGTCCAGTGCCTTCATGACATCGTCTGCAATAAACCTTACATTATGAATACCGTTCATAGCTGCATTTTCCTTTGCAGCTTCAACAGCTTC
>JABUTA010000185.1:0-2629 GCA_021443845.1 Parasporobacterium sp. | reverse complement strand
ACCTTTTGGAACGCAAGCATTGTATTTTCCGGATACCGAGATGTTGTTACCAGGGCCACCATTATTTCTCCTGTATTGGCAGCTCTTCTGATAAGAAGGTGTCTCAGATATCCCTCGTGGCTTTTGTTATTGTGAAAAGCCAGCATCCGTCTGGTATAATATTCATTAAAAAAATCTCTGACGGCATTGCGTATCATATTAATATCATTGTGTACCAGATGACAGTCAGTAATATTAACAATATTCATGAAGCTTCCACGCATATGAAGCCCCAGAGCAAATTCACCGCCTTTGCATACATCTCCGAAGGTGAATTCCATTTTATTTCTGTAAAATTCTTCTGACGGACTGGGAACAATACCCTCAAATCTTTCTGTTTCCAGCAGGGACTTTACTTCATCCGCTTTGATTTCCAGCTGTTTTCCGTAGTTTATCTTCTGCATGGAGCATCCGCCGCACACATCAAAATGAGGACAGAGCGGCGCTCTATCCTCGTAAATTGAATAATCCTGTTTATTTTTCTTTTTACTCATTTATTCTTCAGGCTCCCCGTCTGCACCATTTTCATCTTCAATGCATTTTTCAGTACTGCTTTCCTCATCACCCGGAACACCGGCTTCCCATTCCCTGCAGATACCTTCATCAGCATCACAGTAACCTTCTGAACATTCCTCAGAAGCACATTTATCTGTATCAGAATGACAATCACCGGCATCATCAGACTCGTCTCTGTCATCGCAGCAGTCATCGCCGTCATGTAAACAAGTATTTTCGCTGCTGTTCTTCTTCAATTTATAAACGATAATTGAAATAACCGCAGCTGCAATTATTATTCCGAGAACAATACCCAAAGCTACTATGAAAACTTTATTGCCGTGTTCTTCCTTCTGTTTGTCTATATAGCCTTTGATCCGGTCTATCTGTGCAAGTTCAGATATTCTTTCAGCAACTTCGTTCATAACTGTACCCCCTGTTGTCAAATATTATCACACCGGTATTTTATATTAATCAACCTGCAAATTCAACGTTCACACCTTTTTAAGACGGGCAAATGCAGCAAACATTTTCTTTACTCCGAATTCTTCGAAATCCACAGTGACCTCAAAATCCTTACCCCCCTGATCAATAGCAGTAACTATGCCCTCGCCGAATTTGATGTGTTCAACTCTGTCACCTACAGAATAATCAAGTACAGAAGAATTTTTTACTTCAAACTGTTTACGGCCTGCAGAAGAGCTTCCGTAACTGCTGAAGGCTGAAGCCGGATTGCGCTTTTCCTGGCTTGAAAAAGCATAAGGTTTATCACTGAGTTTAACTCCTGACGATATACTGCGTCCTTCAGGCTCCTGATTTCTGTTCTTCAGATAAATATTATCCCTGTCATTTTCAAGAAGGAACTGAGGTATTTCCCGGACAAATCTGGAGAGTGTGGAAACTGTTGTCTCACCTCTTACCATTCTTGACCTGGCAGCCGTTAATATAAGATGCTTTCTTGCTCTTGTGATGCCAACATAGGCAAGGCGCCTTTCTTCCTCCAGATCAGACGGGTCCTCTGAGCATATTGATGCATTCATCGGGAAAAGTCCGTCTTCCATGCCGCATAAGAATACATTATCGAATTCAAGACCTTTGGCAGAATGTATTGTGATAAGAGAAACATAATTATCTGAAGAGTCCCAGGAATCAATATCTGCTATCAGTGAAATTTCCTCCAGAAATCCACTCAGTGTAGGGTGGTCATCTGCCATTACAAACTCGTCTTCCGGTGCAATATTTTCTGATCTGTTCCGGAAATTTTCCTCATATGCAGATGCCTTGTTTATGAATTCTTCAATATTCTCTATCCTGGAATCTGCTTCCGGGGTCTGCTCAAGCTGCAGCTCCCTCAGATATCCGGTATCATTAATAATATCTTTTATAAGTTCAGTAACACCGGAATTTTCTCCACGTTTTCTGAAAGAATCTATCATCTCGCTGAAAGGCCTTAACTTTTCGCCTGCTTTACCGAATATTCCTTCATTAAGACCGGTCTCAATAGCCGGATAAAAACCTATTCCTCTTTCATCAGCAAAGCTCTGCACCATATTTACGGCTGCCGCACCTATATTCCTCTTAGGCACATTAATTATACGCTTTACTGCAATATCATCACGGCCGTTATCTATGGTCTTAAGATAGGCAATGATATCCTTGATTTCCTTACGCTGATAGAAATTTACACCGCCCACGATTTTATAGGGGATATTTGCCCTGATAAATGCTTCTTCCAGTGATCTGGACTGGGCATTTGTTCTGTAAAGACAAGCACAGCTGTTAAGAGAGTATCCGTCATGCATGAATTTTCTTACGGTTGCCACGACTCTGTCTGCTTCAACGTAGGGATTATCAACGAAAAACAGCCTGATCTTTTCACCTTCAGGTGCATTGGTCCATAGTGTCTTGGCTTTTCGGTTAACATTGTTCTTTATCACTGCATTGGCAGCTTTAAGTATAGTACCTGTGGATCTGTAATTCTGTTCCAGCCGGATGGTCATAGCATCAGGAAATACCTTTTCAAAATTAAGGATATTTCCCACATTGGCTCCCCTGAACTTGTATATGGACTGGTCATCATCGCCGACCACACAGA
>JABUTA010000184.1 GCA_021443845.1 Parasporobacterium sp. | reverse complement strand
TGGAATATATAAGACATTTTGTAATACAGCAACAAAAACAGAAATTTACGGTCAATGTAGCATAAATTAACAACCATTGTTTTTCATATATGATATAATTCGAAAAATGAACAGCATATGGAAAGTACATTACAGTAATCAGATATAATACGATCAAAGGAGAGTACAGGTATGAAGGTATTGATAATAGGCGGTGTTGCAGCCGGCACCAAGGCAGCAGCAAAGATCAAACGCTGCGACAGGGATACGGAAGTAAAGATATTGACCAGGAGCAGTGACATATCATATGCGGGATGCGGGCTGCCCTATTATATAGGCGGTGATATTGAAAGCCGTGATGAGCTGATAGTAAATACACCTGAGAAATTTGCAGCTCTCACAGGGGCGGAGGTTGTTACCGGATGTGAGGTAACATCTGTAGATACCGCTGCTAAGAACGCAGCTTTCAGAATGGCTGATGGTTCAGTGGGAAAGGAAAGCTATGATAAGCTTATTATAGCAACCGGAGCGGTACCGTTTGTTCCTCAGACAGAGGGTATCGGACTTAAGGGTGTGTTCTGCGTAAGAACCCCGGATGATGCCATAGCCATCAGAGATTTTATTGAGAAAAATGCATGTAAAAAGGCAGTTGTATGCGGCGCAGGCTTCATAGGTCTGGAGGTTGCGGAAAATCTCAAGGCAAAGGGCCTTAGTGTAACTGTGATAGATGCAGCGCCGACCATTATGCCGAATGCATTTGATACGGAAATGGCCGACTATGCAAAGAAGCAGCTGCAGAATGCCAATATCAGAGTGCTGACAGGCACTAAGCTGGTATCTGTCGCAGGTGATACAAAGGTGACCGGAGTTCAGACAGATGCAGGGCTTATTGCTGCAGACATAGCTGTAATTGCCATAGGTGTGCGCCCGGCCACAGCCTTCCTGGAGGGCTCAGGCATAGCTATGGATCGGGGAACAGTTATCGTAGATGAGCAGATGCGTACCAGCGTTCCTGATGTATATGCTGCAGGAGACTGTGCAGTAGTTAAGAATCTGATTACCGGCAGACCGCAGTGGTCAGCTATGGGCTCCACAGCCAACATTACCGGCAGACTTCTTGCAAAGAATATCGTTGGTTCAGCTTTATGTGCGGAATCAGCAGAAGGCACAGCATCAGGTTGTGCAGCTTCATATCCCGGCTGCCTGGGAACAGGCGTTGCAAGACTTCTTCCGACTCTTAACTGCGGACGTACAGGTCTTACTGAGGAGCAGGCTAAGGAAGCAGGATATGATGCAGTATCAGTGCTGTGTTCTATTAATGATAAGGCACATTATTATCCGGGCGCATCTTCATTTATTATCAAGCTTATCGCTGAACGGGGCACCGAAAAGCTTCTGGGTATACAGGTATTCGGTGCAGGTGCAGTTGACAAGGTAGTTGACGTGGCAGTGACCGGTATTTCAATGGGTGCAGTGCTCAGCGATTACAACAGCATGGACTTTGCATATGCACCTCCGTTCTCAACAGCGATCCATCCTTTCACGACTGCATGCTATATTCTGGAGAACAAGCTGCAGGGCGTTATGCGTTCCATCACTCCTAAGGAGTATGCAGACGGCGCAGCCAAAGGATATAAGGTTATCGACGTTCATCCGGAACCGAAGATTACCGGAGCCCGGTGGGTGGATCTGGAAAAGGTTGTTGACGGCATAGACGGCGCAGGTAAGGATGAGAAGCTCCTTCTGGTATGTGCAAGAGGCAGAAGAGGCTACATGCTTCAGAACCGCCTGATACATGCAGGATATACAGATACCCTGGTTCTTGAAGGCGGAGCAACATTTACCAATGTAAAGGTTGAAAGAAACGGACAGAAGCTTCCTCCGGAAGAGATCAAACGTGTCAAAGGACTGGGGTGTCTTCAGGACAAGCGCTTTGATGATGTATTTAATGTTCGAATCATCACAAGAAACGGCAAGATAAATTCAGCAGAGCAGACAGCCATTGCTGAAGCTGCAAGAAGATTCGGATCTGGGGAGGTTACCATGACCACCCGTCTGACTCTTGAGATTCAGGGTGTTCCTTATGACAATCTGGAGGATCTGTTTGCCTTCATCAATGAAAACGGTCTGGAAACCGGCGGCACAGGCTCAAAGGTACGTCCTGTTGTTTCCTGCAAGGGTACTACCTGCCAGTACGGTCTTATCGATACATTCGCACTGTCAGAGAAGCTTCATGATATTTATTACACAGGCTATCACGGACTGGTTCTTCCTCATAAGTTTAAGATTGCTGTCGGTGGATGTCCGAATAACTGCGTAAAGCCTACCCTTAATGATATAGGTATCATCGGACAGCGTATTCCTGCGTTTGATCCTTCAAAATGCAATGGCTGTGCAGTATGCCAGGTTGAAAAATCATGCCCGATCCACACGGCTGAAGTAAAGGATGGCAAGCTGTCTATCGACCCTGAGGAATGTAACCACTGCGGACGCTGCATCGGCAAGTGTCCTTTCGGAGCTGTAGGAGAGGAGTCAGTAGGATATAAAATCTACATAGGCGGAAGATGGGGCAAGAAGATTGCCCACGGCCAGCCATTAAATCGTATTCTTCATTCAGAAGAGGAGGTTATCGATATCGTTGACCGTGCTATACTGTTCTTCAGAAATGAAGGCATCACAGGTGAACGTTTCTCAGATACCATAGAACGTCTCGGATTCGAATATGTTGAGGACAAGCTCTTAAACGGCGAGATCGACAAATCCGAGATCATGAACAAGAAAGTTACAGGCGGAGCTACATGCTGATGCGGAAAATAATAACATTTGTTCTGTGCGGGGTCACAGTGCTTGTGTCATGCTTATATACATGGGGCTCGGAAGGATTATCTGCCGGCTGCCCGGAGGTTTTGGATACGGTATCCGGTGCATTGAGCCCGGAAACAAAACCGGTGAGGGTCATGGCAGTATACGATGCAGATCCGGCTGTACAGAACAATATATTATCAGATAATGAAACTTCAGGTTACACCTTCACGGACAGTGAAGGTGTAACTGTTACAGTGAGCAAAATGCCCCGGAAGGTGGCGGTGCTGTTCTCATCCTATGCAGACATCTGGGTAACTGCAGGAGGAACGGTGGATGTAACGGTGTACGAATCAGTTGAACGGGGCTTTGCTGATGAGGATGCTGTAATAGTGGACCCAGGCAGCGGACACGATGCCATCAACCTGGAGACCCTGATAGCTGCCGAGCCGGATTTTGTAATAGGAACTGCCGATTATGAAGGACAAAAGGAGGCAGTGGAATTCTGCAGATCAGTTGGCATTCCCGCAGCTTCCTTCAGAGTGGAATGCTTTGA
>JABUTA010000183.1 GCA_021443845.1 Parasporobacterium sp. | reverse complement strand
CTGCAGGATATCAGGCTCATACTGAGAAAATTCAACGAAAAAATCGAAGACCGGTATACTACCCAGGAGGAAATCCTGGAGGTATTTGCCCGTAAGGCAGGGGAATCCTCCCTTATCAAAGGTGCCCACATTTATCTGGACGGGTTCACGGGATTTACTCCTGTGCAGTATAAGCTTCTGGAGCAGCTGGCCCGTTACGCAGCAGATCTTACCTTTGCCCTGACTCTTCCCGGGGACAGGGTTTCAGAGGATGTGTCTGTGCAGGATCAGTTCAGCCTCAGCAACAGAACCATTTGTAAACTGAAGGATATTGCAGACCGTACGGGAACGGAAGTATATATCAGGACTGTGGGAACAGAAAGCAGGATTCCGGACCTGTATGTATATAATGCCGCTGATATAAGGTCTGAAACGGAATTCATAGCCGCACAGATTCTGGATGGTGTGCGAAACCACGGAATGCGGTTCAGGGATTTTGCTGTGGTGGCCTGTGATATAGAGTCCTGCCACAATGTTGTAAAAAAGATATTCCGGGAGGCAGGGATTTCCTGCTTTGTGGATTATAAATCGGAGCTGGGGAGCAATTCCCTGGCCAGATTCATAGTGGCATCCCTGCAGCTTATCATAGAAAGATTTTCCTTTAACAGTATGTTCGCATATCTGAAAAGCGGCATGACAGCTCTGACATTTGATGAGATATGCATACTGGAGAACTACTGTCTGGAATTCGGTATTTCCAATTTCAGACGCTGGAAAGAACCCTTTAAGAGGAACAGAAAAACTCAGAAGGGCGAGTTCTGGGACCTTGATAAAATGAATATGCTCCGGAGTAAGGCCATGAACCATCTGGAAGAATTCCATTCGGCCTGCAAACTCACAAAGTCTCATTGTGCAGATGAATATGTTTCAGCCATCAAAAAACTCATGTCGGACTGTGCAGTCGGTGACAGAATGAGGGAAAAGGCTGAGGAATTCTGCCTGGCTGGGGATATGGTCCGGTGCAAGGAATATGAAAAAATATACAATGATGTTACCGAATTGCTGGATCAGATCAGCAGGCTGATGGGAAATGATATATTGAAACCGAGGGAATTCAGTACCATTCTGACAGGCGCATTGGATGAACTGAAGGTAGACATCATCCCTCCGTCTCTGGATGCGGTGGTGGTGGGGGATCTCACCAGGACAAGGTTCGATAATGTAAAGGTAATGTTTATAGCCGGGGCAAATGAAGGAAAACTTCCTTCGGCGCCGGGAGCTTCCGGCCTCATAACCCAGTGGGAAAGGGAATTTCTGAAGGATGCGGATTTTGAGCTGGCTCCTACAGTGCTGGAGGATCTGTATTCCCAGCATTTCTATATTTATCTCCTGTCCGGCAAGGCATCTGAAAGAATATATATGACATACCCCTCCATGAACGGAGCAGGGGAGTCTCTTCAGCCATCCCCGGTGCTGATCAATCCGGAGGATATAATACCCGGCATCAGGACGGAACATATTGAAAAAGGATCTGAAGAGACCTGGAAACGCCGGGCGGCAGGCAGACTGGCGGAGAAAATGAGCACTCTGGTGCCGGATAAAGCGGGCGAAGAGCTTCAGAAGCTCATAAGATATTTTGCCCTGGAGGATATGGATGTTCTCAGCAGGATAACTGCAGGCAGGCTGTTCTCCAACAGGACCCTTCCTCTGGACAGCCGGGTGGCACTGGATCTGTATGGAGGAAAGCTTAAAGGCAGCGTCAGCAGGTATGAAAATTTCTACGGATGTCCTTTCAGTCATTTTCTCAATTATGGCCTGAATCTGTCAGAACGTCCTGAATATAAAGCGGAAGCGACGGATACCGGTACCATTTATCATGACACCCTGGAAAAGTATGCAATGAAGCTTAAGGAAAAAGATCTGACCTTCAGAACTGTATCGGATGATGAAAGCCATGCCATAGTCTGGGAATGCATGAACGAGGCAGTACGGGATCTGGGGAAGGATGTAATGACGGATACACACCGCAGCCGGTTCATGCTGGAAAGGATGTACAGGATAACCGAAAAGACTACTGATGTGCTGAGGCAGCAGGTAAAGGACGGGCTGTTCGAACCCTCGGAATTCGAGCTTCCCTTCAATACAGCTGCGGATGACGGTCCGGAATTCCGGGGCAGGATAGACAGGGTGGATATTTATGACGCAGGCGACATATATGTGAGGGTCATAGACTATAAATCCGGTAAAAAAAAGTTTGATATAAAGGACATTTATACGGGACAGCAGCTGCAGCTGGCGGCTTATCTTGATGCTGCCATGACGGCAGTGAGGGAAAAATATCCTGACAGGAATGTCCGGGCCGGAGGAGTGTATTACTATCTGATACATGATCATTTTATCCGGGAAGAGGACGAGGCATATAAAAGATTCAGAATGAGCGGCCTTACCAACTGTGAGCAGGAGGTTCTGAAGGCTACGGATGGGAATGCGGGTCCGGGAACTCCCAGCAGGATCGTGGAAGTGTCCTATTCAAATAATGGTCTGGTCGGTAGCTCAAAGGTGGCTAATGACACTGAACTGGGCAATCTCATGGCCTTTGTAAAAAAGAAAATTTCCGACGTCAGCAAAAGGCTCATGGAAGGGGATGTAAGCATTTCACCTTCCTGCAGGGATGCCCAGAATAATGCATGCAGTTATTGCGAATATATGAACATCTGCAAGTTCGAGCCGGGAAAATGGGGTACAGATTACAGCAAACCGGCAGAAGGACTGGACAATAAGGATATAGAGAGGGAAATATATGGCAGGATTTGACTGGACTGAACCGCAGCTTCAGGCGATAGAGTCATACGGAACTAACATACTGGTGTCGGCTGCGGCGGGCTCCGGCAAGACTGCCGTTCTTGTGGAGCGTGTCATAAGGGCCATTACCCGGGAAACATCGCCAATGGATATTGACAGACTGCTGGTCATGACATTCACCAGAGCTGCGGCTTCTTCCATGAAGAACAAGATATATAAGGCTCTGAGGGACAGGCTGGCGGCGGATCCGGGAAACAGACGCCTCAGGCAGCAGCTCATGAGGGTGCAGACTGCAAGGATCAGCACCATAGACTCACTTTGTATGGACATTGTCCGGGACAACATCCATGCAGTGGATCTGGATCCCGGTTTCAGGATCGCCGACGAAGCTGAAACCGGAATGCTCAGAAAGGATATCCTGGAGGAGATAATTGAAGAAGAATACAGGACCAATGCTGCATTCAGGGATTTTGCCGAATACTACACTGACAAAAATGATTCCGACCTGGAAAGCATTATCCTGAAGCTGTTTACTTTTTCCGAAAGTCATCCGGAACCTGAGGCATGGCTCAGGGCCTGTGTG
>JABUTA010000182.1 GCA_021443845.1 Parasporobacterium sp. | reverse complement strand
ATAGATAACATTCATTATGTAAAGACAGGTGAAAAGCTGATTCCGGCAGGGGAAACAGAATTTGCCCGGGATGCTACTTTCGGATATAAAAACTCTGACCTTACAAAGTATATAGAGGAGAAGACCAGGGGGGCTGTCAAAGCTGAAGAGGTTAAGAGCATTTCCATTGAAATGCTTGAAAGTGATGACATCAGGCAGGTTGAGGATGTTCTTAACAGTTCAAAGAATAATGACCGGATAATAGTAAATGCAAAAAGTTATGAGCACATGGAAGTATTCTGCAGAGTACTTGACAGGGTTGTATCCGGCGGAAAAACTTATATGTTAAGGACTGCGGCAAGTTTTACAAAAGTATTCGGAGGAGTATCTACCATTCCTCTGCTGACAAGAGATGACATGATTTCTGAAAATTCCGGTAATGGAGGGATTGTGGTTGTCGGGTCTCACACCGACAGGACAACAGCACAGCTGACTGAACTGTTAAGCCTTGACGGCGTTGCTGCAGTGCCCTTTGATTCGGATAAGGTGCTGGAGGGAGACGATGCATTAGAGCAGGAAGTCAGGAGATGTGTAGAGCTAGAAGAGCATATTATCTCTTCCGGGAAGTGTGCAGTTTGCTATACCTCCCGCAGAAAGCTTGTTATAGACGGGGAAACACCTGAATCTGCACTTAAACGTTCTGTCCGTATATCTGATGCGGTACGGGAACTTATAGGACTTTTAAGTGTAAAGCCGTCATTCATAGTGGCTAAGGGTGGGATAACTTCCAGTGATGTCGCTACGAAGGCGCTGGGATTGAAGAAATGCCGGGTAATGGGCCAAATCCTTCCCGGGGTACCTGTTTGGGAGACCGGCCCGGAGAGCCGATTTCAGGGCATACCATATATCATATTTCCGGGCAATGTAGGAGAGCCGGATTCCCTGAAAACAGCAGTAGAAAAACTGATGTAACTGAAGGAGAAACATGATGTCTGTAACGGATGATAAAATAAACGAAGCAATATGGATCGCAAAAGCACTGTTTGACAGAAAGATGGGCACGGGGACAAGCGGAAACATAAGTTTTGTCCATGACGGCAGAATGTATATTTCAGGTACCGGAACATGCTTCGGAAAACTGACAGAGAATGATTTTGCTGAAGTTTCATTATCAAACGGTGAGAGCATTGCAGGCAGACCCAGCAAGGAAGTGCCCCTGCATTTAACTGTATACCGCAGCAAAGACTGCAGGGCTGTTATACATATTCACAGTACATATGCTGTTTTGTGGTCCTGTCTCAGGCATGAAAACACGACAGACTGTGTACCGTCATACACACCCTATCTGAGGATGAAAGCAGGTTCAATAGGAGTTGTTCCATATGCGCCCCCCGGTTCTGCTGAATTGAACAGTAACCTGCATTCTGCAGTTGACAAAAGTGACGCATGGCTTCTGGCCAACCATGGAATGATAGTACATGGAAAGACACTAATGGATGCTTTCGCAGCCGCAGAGGAACTGGAGGAAAGCTGCAGGATTGCCTGGGAACTAAGGAAGTGCAATGACTGCGTGATGATATGATTTCAGACTGCAGGTACGGGCACAGGCTCCGTATTAAAACAGAGTTCTTATGTTCTTTTCTTTTATATCAGTATACTTACCTGTCTGCACAATCGTATTGTAAGTATCGGATAAATATTATAATATTTAATTATCAGGGACGGTCTTATGGCCGTCCTTTTCAAGGAGCTTAGTATGAAACAGAATATGATAACAGGTAATCCGGCCAGATCGCTGATCGCATTTGTCCTTCCGCTGATACTCGGAAATATGTTCCAGCAGTTTTATTCACTGGCAGACTCGATGATAGTAGGAAAGACCCTCGGGCAGGACTGCCTGGCAGCAGTAGGCAGTACCTCAAGTATCTGCCTTGTTTATGTGTCCATTGCAAATGGTCTGGGAATAGGGTGTTCAGTAGTTATTTCCCAGCTATTCGGTGCCAGGGATTATGTTAAGATGAAGACTGCCTTCAATACGGCATTTACGGCTATCGCCGGATTCACGATCCTGGCTCTGGGCATAGGCGTCATTACCGGAAACGGACTGATTGAACTGACCAATATCCCCCAGCATATTGTCGGGGATGCGAGGTCCTATTACTTCATATATGTCGCAGGTTTTCCTGGGCTGTTTTTCTATAACATAGCGAACTCCGGCTTCAATGCCCTGGGTAAGAGCAGGATGCCCCTTTTATTCCTGCTGCTCTCATCGGTGCTGAATATCGGACTTGATCTCTGGTTCATCCTGGGCTTCCACTGGGGAGTTGCAGGTGCAGCGATCGCCACAATTATTTCCCAGTATCTGGCAGCGGTCCTTTCGTTTGTCCTGCTGCTCAGATATATAAGGAAGAATTTCAGGACAGAAGAAAAACCGCAGCTGTTCAACTCCGGAATACTTAAGACCATGGGCAAGGTGGCCGTTCCGTCAATGATCACTCAGTCGGTTGTATCTGTAGGCTTTGTTGCACTGCAGTCACTGGTCAACGGCTTCGGAACGGATGTTATGGCAGGCTTCGTTGCAGCCTGCAAGATTGACGGCATAGCAGTTATTCCTGTGGTTCAGGCAGGAAATGCCATGTCAACCTTCACTGCCCAGAACATCGGCGCCGGTAAGATAGAGCGAGTTACAAAGGGTTTCAGAGCTATACTTGCCATCGATGTTGTAATATGCGTTGCTTTCTTCCTGATTCTGCAGTTCTTCAAGGAACCTTTCGTAGGATTGTTCATGGATGCGTCTGCCAGTGAGAATGCCATCAGGTTCGGCTGTGATTATCTTACGATCATGGCATGCTTCTACGTTGTGTTCGGCATAATGAATTCGATCTCCGGAATCCTGCGTGGGGCAGGTGATGCTGTCCCTGCCATGATCTCGACATTGCTGAACTTCGGCAGCAGGATAGCATTTGCATATATCATGGTAGCTTTAGGGGGCAATGAGATGATAATTGCCTGGTCCAATGCCGTGGGATGGGGCGTCGGACTCATAATCTCACTCACCAGATTCCTTACCGGCAAATGGAAAAAGAAGAATCTTGTGGCCGCTCAGGAATCTTGAAAAATTCCCGTATACTGACCGGAAGAAAATGAAGGAATGCAAGTCCTGTACCATATAGGAACAGATGCATAATTCAAATATTTAGAGAAATATAATACAAAAATGCGTTATAATTCTCTAAAACATATATTTTTATAAGTGTTTTAGAGAAATATAAGAAGAAACTGCTGATTATAAGATATAAGCATTCCCAGATTAAGAAACAGCACCCGGAGGTGAATTTATATGATAACTAATGAAGTTCTTAACAATATGAAGACCAGATTCAGCAGCCGTAAGTATAAGAACAAGCCGGTTGAGAA
>JABUTA010000181.1:8030-11458 GCA_021443845.1 Parasporobacterium sp. | reverse complement strand
GGATTGGTGATTATGGCAGACATATCTACCTTGCCCATTCTGCCGGTCGTTGCCATATCCTTCAGCTTCAGAAGGTCTGAACGGCCCACCAGCTCGTCAAGAGTCTTTATGCCCAGTTCGGCCATTATCTCCCGGAGCTCCTGAGCAATGAATTTCATGAAATTCACAACATATTCCGGCTTGCCGGTGAAGCGTTTTCTTAGCTCCGGATTCTGAGTGGCCACACCTACAGGACAGGTATCCAGGTTGCAGACTCTCATCATTACGCAGCCCATGGTTACCAGCGGTGCCGTTGCAAATCCGAACTCCTCAGCTCCCAGCATTGCCGCAATGGCCACATCCCTGCCGCTCATGAGCTTGCCGTCGGTTTCGATTATTACTTTATTTCTCAGACCATTCATTATGAGGGTCTGATGGGTCTCCGCCAGTCCCAGCTCCCAGGGAAGTCCCGCATTGTGGATGGAGCTGCCCGGTGCTGCGCCGGTGCCTCCGTCATAGCCTGAGATCAGGATGACCTGGGCTCCTGCCTTGGCCACGCCTGAAGCTACGGTACCCACACCTGCCTCAGACACCAGCTTAACTGATATTCTCGCGTTTTTATTGGCATTTTTCAGGTCATAGATCAGCTGTGTCAGATCCTCGATGGAATAAATGTCGTGATGAGGCGGCGGTGATATCAGGGATACTCCCGGGGTTGAAAGCCTGGTTTTGGCTATCCACGGATATACCTTTCTGCCGGGCAGATGTCCTCCCTCGCCGGGTTTTGCACCCTGAGCCATTTTGATCTGGATCTCATTTGCACTTACCAGATAACGGCTGGTTACGCCGAAACGTCCTGATGCCACCTGCTTGATGGCCGAGCATCTGTTAAGGCCGTCTGCTCCGATGCTGAGGCGGCTGTCTTCCTCGCCGCCTTCACCGGAATTGGACCGGCCGTGTATCATGTTCATGGCGATGGCCATGGTCTCGTGAGCTTCTTTTGAAATGGATCCGTAAGACATGGCACCGGTCTTGAAGCGTTTTACGATTTCTTCAACCGGCTCCACTTCATCTATTGAAATGGCTTTGCCTGTCTTTTTAAATTCCAGCAGTCCCCTGAGATTCCGGGCGGAATCCTCCTGATTTACCAGAGCTGTATACTCCTTGAATGTGCCGTAATCCCCTGTGCGGGTGGCCAGCTGCAGAAGATGGATGGTCTGGGGATTGTACAGATGTTCTTCCTTCCCGCTTCTCATTTTATGGGCTCCCCGGCTGTCCAGGGTGCCCTCCGCAGATGACTCCAGGGGATCAAATGCCTTCGAATGAAGCAGTTCCACATCTTCGCCGATATCATCCAGCCCTATGCCGCCGATACGGCTTACGGTCCCGGTGAAATATTTATCTATTACTTCGCTGCTGATGCCGATGGCTTCAAATATTTTCGCTCCCAGATAGGACTGGACTGTGGAAATACCCATCTTGGAAGCTATCTTTACAATGCCGTTGATAACAGCTGCATTGTAATCGTCAACTGCTGCATAGTAATCCTTTTCCAGAAGGCCATCGTCTATCAGATCCTGTATGCTTTCCAGGGCCAGATACGGATTTACCGCAGATGCACCGTAGCCAAGAAGTGTGGCAAAATGGTGCACTTCTCTCGGCTCTGCACTCTCCAGTATGAGGGACAATCCTGTGCGCTTTTTGGTCTTGACCAGATGCTGCTGCACTGCCGACACCGCCAGCAGTGACGGTATGGCCACGTGGTATCTGTCCACATCCCTGTCTGACAGAATGAGGATATTTGCACCCTCCTTTATGGCGCTGTCTGCCTCCGCAAATACATGGGAAATGGCCTTCTCAAGGGATGTTCCCTTGTAATACGTGATAGGTATGGTCACTACCCTGAAGCCCTCAGCCTTCATATCCCTGATCTTCAGCAGATCTGTGTTGGTAAGGATCGGGTTGTTGATCCGGAGCATTCTGCAGTTTTCCTCATTTTCCTGCAGAATATTGCCGCTGCTGCCCAGATAGATTGTTGTGGATGTGACTATTTTCTCGCGGATCGAGTCAATAGGCGGATTGGTTACCTGGGCAAACAGCTGCTTGAAATAATTAAACAGAGGCTGATGCTTCTTTGACAGCACCGCCAGCGGTATATCTATACCCATGGCGCTGATGCTCTCGGAGCCGTTCAATGCCATTGGAAGGATGCTGTTTTTCAGGTCTTCGTATGTATATCCGAAGGCTTTCTGAAGCCTTGTGCGTTCTTCTTTTGTGTGGGAAGGCACCAGTTTGTTGGGAATCTTCAGATCATGCAGATGGATGAGGTTCTTGTCCAGCCATTCTCCATAGGGCTGCCTTGTCGCAAAATATGTCTTGATCTCCTCATCGTCGATGAGGCGTCCTGCTGCTGTATCTACCAGAAGCATCTTGCCGGGATGCAGCCTGTCCTTGAGCCTGATGCGGCTCTCATCCACAGGCACTGCTCCTACTTCTGATGCGAGGATCACATAGTCATCATCAGTAATGTAGTATCTGGAGGGGCGGAGTCCGTTTCTGTCCAGAACTGCGCCCATAATATCGCCGTCTGAGAAAAGTATTGAAGCCGGGCCGTCCCAGGGCTCCATCATGGTTGCATAATACTGATAGAAGTCCTTCTTTGCCTGACTCATGGCTTTGTTGTTGATCCATGGTTCAGGAATGGTCATCATTACTGCCAGTGGCAGAGGCATTCCGTTCATAAGGAAGAATTCCAGGGTATTGTCCAGCATTGCAGAGTCGGAACCTGACCTGTTTACTACAGGGGTGATCCTGGTCATTTCCTTCTTCATGAAGGGTGAATCCATGGTCTCTTCCCTGGCCAGCATACGGTCTGCATTACCCTTGATGGTATTGATCTCTCCGTTGTGGACAATAAGCCTGTTGGGGTGTGCACGTTCCCAGCTGGGATTGGTGTTTGTTGAGAAACGTGAGTGCACGATGGCTATGGCTGATTCATAGTCCTCATCCATCAGATCCGCAAAGAATGCCCTGAGCTGTCCCACCAGGAACATGCCTTTGTATACGATGGTTCTGCTTGATAATGAAACCACATAGGTATTGTCGCAGGTCTGCTCGAAAATCCGGCGTACTACATAGAGAAGCCGGTCGAATTGCAGGGATGGTGATGCGGTGGCTGTGCCGGACGCGGCGTTGACAGTTCCGGGCGCGACGGTGGCAGCTGCGGCTGCGGCTTTGACTGCTCCGGGTGCCTTGGCTGAATTAACAGCTACTGACACGGCTTTGGCAGCTGCAGCTGCGGCTCCTGTCTTTGCAGCTGTGCCTGCGGCTATGGCTTCCTCCACCAGATTTCCGGGCATGGCTATAAATGCCTGCATTATGTATGGCATATTTGCAATGGCGCGGGATCCAAGTATCCCGGGATTTACCGGCACATGCCTCCAGCCCAG
>JABUTA010000181.1:0-2652 GCA_021443845.1 Parasporobacterium sp. | reverse complement strand
GGATTACCTGCACGGTCTGTCCCAGATATTCGCCCTTTCTTTCACGGTTCAGTACGTTCCAGTAAACCTTGCCGCTGGTCAGATTGGAATATTTATTCAGATTCTCGTCAATGAATCTCTCATAATGTCCCAGGTCCAGATCGGTCTCGGCACCGTCGTCGGTTACGAACACCTCACCGTGCTGGTAAGGACTCATGGTTCCCGGGTCTACATTCATGTAGGGATCCAGCTTCTGGGCTGCCACCTTGTAGCCTCTCATCTTCAGCAGCCTTCCCAGTGATGCCGCTGTAATACCTTTACCGAGTCCTGATACAACTCCGCCTGTTACAAATACATGTTTTGTCATTTTTCTGCCTCCATGTGCACCGGCATGATTGCTGCCGCTATAGATTGCTGTTGTTAACTTCTATTCTTTTTCGTCACACTCCCGACTGGCCGTAGTTCTTCAGAACTCTGGCTGAGGGATCGTTTACATCACAGTTCTCCCAGTTCTTGTTCGGCATCCAGAAGTCTGCTATCATCTCCGCCTGTCCGGGGTAATATTTTTCAAACAGCTCCCTGTAAAGAAGGGATTCCTTTGTGAAAGGAGCGGCAAATGTGTATGCCCTGCGTTTTTCTTCAAATTCCCCATCTGTATACAGACCTTCAGCATATTCCTTGATGTAATCCACCATTGAGTGTCCCACTGCATCGGAAAATGCCGCCTTTTCCCTGAACAGAATGCTATAGGGCAGGTAGTCTCCGTCTTCAAATGCATGTCTCAGCAGATATTTGCCTTTGTTGTATCTGTTCATTTTCAGTTCAGGATTGATGCTCATTACGTATTTTACGAATGCCAGATCGCCGAAGGGAACTCTTGCCTCCATGGAATTTACGGAAATGCATCTGTCTGCACGGAGCACGTCGTACATGTACAGCTCTCTCAGCCTCTTCTCTGCTTCCTTCTGGAATTCCTCTGCATCCGGGGCAAAGTCTGTGTATTTATAACCGAAGATCTCATCGGAAATCTCGCCGGTCAGCAGCACTCTTATATCTGACTGTTCCCTGATGCCCTTACAGATGAGATACATTCCCATGCTGGCCCTGATAGTGGTGATGTCGTAGGTTCCCAGAAGCTTTACAACTGTCTCCAGTGAACTAAGAACGATGTCCTTGTTTATGATGATCTCGTGATGCTCGCTCTTTATATAATCGGCCACTTCCTTTGCATATTTAAGGTCGATGGCATCTTCATTCATGCCGATGGCATAGGTTTTTATCGGGTTATCCATCATCTTCTGGGCAATGGCACATACCAGTGAGCTGTCCAGACCTCCGCTTAACAGAAATCCTACAGGTGCATCTGCATCCAGCCTCTTTTCAACTCCGGCTACCAGAAGTTTTTTTATCTTACTGCAGGCTGTTTCCAGATCATCCGGGCTGTATTCCTGCCTTGCTGCAATGTCGTTGTAGCAGACGAACTGCCCGTCTGCGTAATAATGTCCCGGCGGGAAGGGCATTACCTTATCTGTCAGCTTCACCAGGTTCTTGGCTTCACTGGCAAACATAATATCCCCGGCCGCATCATATCCGTAGAACAATGGGCGGATACCTATCGGGTCCCTGGCTGCCACCAGACTTTTCTTTTCCCCGTCGTAAATGATCATGGCAAATTCCGCATCCAGCTTTTCAAACATTTCAAGTCCGTATTTTTCATATAACGGAAGTATGATCTCGCAGTCCGAATCGCTTTCAAATGTATATCCGTCTGCGATCAGTTCGTCTTTGTCCTTTCTGAAGCCGTACAGCTCGCCGTTGCATACTACAGCATTTCCCCTGAACAGAAAGGGCTGCATTCCCGCTTCGGTAAGACCCATGATGGACAGTCTCTGGAACCCCAGAACACTGTCGCCGATCTCCATGACCCGCTCCATATCCGGTCCCCGGGAGGTGGTTTCAGCAAGATTATTTCTGAAAGCCTCCATTGTAATATTTTTCTTTGAAAGTCCCATTATTGAACACATGCTGCTCATCCTCCTTGTTTTATTTTTTATCAGCTTATGCTTTCTGACTTTTCTGTGTGATGGTTCGCCATGGTCCCACGATCATTGACCACCGGCACTTTTTCATTTTCCATTTCTGATAAGCCGGACAAGATGAGATCTGACTCGGCTCTGGGAAATTCCCTCGACATTTTTCGTTTTCCTGTTTGTAATAAGCCCCTTGCTTTCGCTTCAATGAATTGCTTTCACTGCACCGCGGCTTTCGTGAATCACCTTACATAAACATCATCAGCCGGTTATCGTCTGGCTGGACGAATAAGTCCCGGTTTCCTGCTCCCTGGTATATGGCAGTAAGGTTCCCTCCTGTAAGTTATGTGTTGGTTTACAGGTTTCCCTGCCCCCTGGTATACTGCAGTAATTCTGAGGCTTACAAAAAAAGAAAGCGCCACAGACCAGTTTTTACTGATCTGTGGCGCCGTTGCCATCACTTTTATGGTGCTAATATAGACACTTTTACTAAAATTGTCAATATTATTATGTTCATAAATATTAATTAAATAGTCATGTTTCGGCAGCCGCCCGACATTTTATTACAACAAAAGTTTTTCTACTACAATCTTTCAACCACTCCTGAGATTCCAGGCAAGACTGCCGCAGCAGTACTTTTTTC
>JABUTA010000180.1 GCA_021443845.1 Parasporobacterium sp. | reverse complement strand
AAAAGGCAGAGCATATTGATCTGCTGGAGGACTTCGGATATGACATCACGGTGGTTGATACAGCCCCGGAAGAAACTTCTGAACAGGAACACATACATATCTGTGAAGAAAGAGTCATTACCGAAGCAGACTGCGAGACAGAAGGCAGTGCTGTAATGGTGTGCACTGAATGCGGGGAGGAAGTAGAGACAGTCATCATCCCCGCACCTGGGCATGAGCTGATGAATGTTGAACGCAGGGCTCCTGACTGCATAAATGAGGGCTGTGAAGCTCATGCAGAGTGCTCACGCTGCGGAATCTGCTTTATGGATGAAACCGGTTCCCAGCTCGTTGAACCGGAGGAACTCCGTCTGGATGTGCCGGAACACACGTACATGGTGATTCCCGCAATATCACCGGATTATTATCATCCGGGCAGAACAGAAGGTGAAGTGTGCGCCGTTTGCGGAGAAGTGCTTGTTCAGTCTGAAGAAATACCGGCTTTGATTCCGGGAGGAGATGTTACGGGAAATGCATATCCGGCAGGGGAAACAGAACACAGCCCGGTACTGATTCCGGGCAGAGATGCGGATTGTACCCACAACGGCCTTACAGATGGAGTTTTCTGTTCATATTGCGGGGCAACATTGGAAGCTCAGGAGGTAATATCTGCAGAAAAGCATGAGTATACCTTTGAAATAATAACTGAACCGACATGTACAGAGACCGGCGAGGGCAGATATATCTGCAGCAGCTGTTCAAAGACCATTAATGTAACCATTAAGGCAACAGGACATACCGAACTTCGGGAATCCGGCTGCGAACCTACATGTATGAATGAGGGGACGACAGAGCTTGTTACCTGTTCGGTATGCGGTATAACTTTACAGGAACAGGAAACTATTCCGAAAACAATGCATGATCCTGTAATCTCTGAAGGAACAGAACCAACATGTACTGAAAGCGGAATCTCAGACTCAATTTACTGCAGTATATGCGGAGAAACTCTTCTGGAAGAAAAGGAACTGCCTCCGGCAGGGCATAAAGAGCAGAAAATACCTTCTGCTTTATCAAGCTGCAGCTTCCCGGGGCATACCTCGGGAACAGAGTGCTCAGAATGTAAAGAGATACTGACAGAGACCGAAGTGATTCCTGCAACCGGGCATACGGTAATAGGAGATGCAGCCCATGCATCATCCTGCAGTTATTATGGTTATACCAGAGGAAATCACTGCAGTTTATGCACAGCGGTAATCGTACCTCAGCAAAGGCTGGATAAGCATCCCAACCGTGAGACAGACCCGGGGTATCCCGCAGGATGTGAAAGTGAAGGCCTTACAGATGAAATCCGCTGTGCTGATTGCGGAGAAATCATTACACCTAAGGAAGTTATTCCGGCGAAGGGTCACGTATATGTACACGGAACCTGCAGTGAGTGCGGTACTTCGATGGGAAAATTCAGATTATTCACCGCAGAAAACAAATGGTATTACTGTGATGATAATGGTCCCCTTACGGAATGGACGGGATTCGTGTACGGAGAAATCAATAATGAATGGGATTTATGGTACGTGGTAAACGGTTATGCGGATCTTACAAAGGATGAAGCTGTAAAAGCCTCAGTAAACGATGACTATACCTGGTGGTATGTGAAAAACGGACATTTATGCCGTGAGACCACTGTTGCCCAAAATGCCAATGGCTGGTGGTATATGAATGAGGGCCGGATTGACAAAGGCTATACCGGATTTGCATCTAATGTCAACGGAATATGGTATTGCGTGAAAGGAAAGGTAAATTTCACAGCTAACAGTATAATCAAGGGTACCGTTAACGGGGAAACAGCCTGGTGGTATGTAAAGAACGGCAAGGTAATTCCGACATATACCGGATTCGGAAGCAATGCCAATGGAGTATTCTATTGCAGGAATGGAAAGGTTGACTTTACTGTCAGCAGCCTCATTAAGGGAAAGGTTGATGGAGAAACAGCCTGGTGGTATGTAAAGAACGGCAAAGTGAATCCGGAATACAGCGGATTCGGAAGCAATGAAAACGGGGTGTTCTACTGCAGGAGCGGAAAGGTTGATTTTACAGTCAATGGAATCATTAAGGGAGCTATAAACGGAAAAACGGCATGGTACTATGTGAAAAACGGAAAATATAATAAAGCCGTGGGCCTGACCCAGAGAGCAGATGGTGCAGGGGGCTGGTATTACGTGGTAAACGGAATATTTGACAATACGGCAGTGGGAATTGTCAGGAAAGCAGACGGAACCGGAGGTTGGTATTACGTAGTAAACGGTAAGTACAATAACAAAGCAACTGGATTAGCCCGCAAAGCAGATGGTTCAAGTTCTAAATGGTATTATGTAAAGAACGGAAAATATACAAAATACACAGGCATAGCAGTCAAGGCTGATAATTCAAGCACCATAAGATATTACGTACAGAATGGAGCCTTCACAAAATTTACAGGTACGGTAGTATCAGAAGGCATAAGATACAATGTTGTAAATGGTGTGGTAAAGTAAACTGTCCGAAGCAGGCATAACCTATGCTGCTGTCAGTTATTATTCGTGAAGGGACGGAAGAAATAAGATTATGAAAAAAATCCTTGCAGCGATAATTGCATTTGTCATTTCTGTCGGTACAGTCAGCGGTGTTTACGCAGCGGAAGAAATCGCAGAGGAAAGCCTGATATCGGAAATCATGGAAGCGGAAACCGCGGTCATTCCTGAATCAGAACTTCAGGAGGAAATTATTCCGTCCGAAGAAACAGAATATCAGACAGATAATCAGGAAGAAGTTTCTGAAGAAGAATCCGGCATAACCGCTGAGGATGCCCCGGAAGAAACATATGAAGAATCCCGGGAAGAGGCAGAAGAAACAGCTGAATATGAACAGCAGGAAGAAATGCCGCAGGCAGAGGAAGAGTCGGAAGCTGCTGAAGTGCCGGAAGAAATCTCCGAATCACCGGGGTTCCCAGAGGAAGAGTCAGAAACAGAAGACACGCCCGAAGATCCGGCAGAGGATGAACAGGAAGACGATATCGACCCGCATTTTACAGGATTTGCCTTTAAAGACGAGGTATGGGGATATTATACAGACGGGGTGCTTCAGACATCCCTTACTTCTGTAATTAAGGGAACGGTAGACGGCGAAAAAGCCTGGTGGTATGTACATAACGGAATAGTGACATTTATCGATACCGTTGCGGACAACAGCAACGGACGATGGTGCATCAGAAACGGCCGGGTAGATTTCGAATATACAGGTTTTGCAGCCAACGATGACGGTGAATGGTATTGTGTGAAGGGAAAAGTTAAACCGGACACAGAAGGTCTGTTCAAGGGAACAATAAGAGGAGAAAAAACCTGGTGGTATGTGTACAATGGAAAGGTGACATATACAAACACTGTTGCGAAAAACAGTTATGGATGGTGGTTCGTAAGAAATGGTAAGGT
>JABUTA010000017.1 GCA_021443845.1 Parasporobacterium sp. | reverse complement strand
GAAACCATGGAGCAGATTGCGGAAGTCTACAAGGTTACCCATCCTACGGTTACCATTCTTTACAATTTCGATTCCTCAGGAACATTAAAGACCCAGATAGAAGAAGGCGCAGAGTGCGACCTTTTCATTTCTGCTGCTCCGAAACAGATGAACGGTCTGGAAGAACTGGAAATGATAGACACTGCCACCAGGATAGACCTTCTGGAAAATAAAGTGGCACTGTCGGTACCTGAAGGAAATCCCAAGGGTATAGAATCCTTTGACCAGCTGGCACAGCTGCTGAAGGATGGCAATGTATTCCTGGCCATGGGAAATGCAGATGTTCCCGTAGGTCAGTATACACAGAAAATATTTGAATATTACGGACTGGACGAGGCTGAACTGGCTGCAAAGGGTGTGCTGACATACGGCACCAATGTTAAGGAGGTAACCACCCAGGTATCAGAGGCAGCAGTTGACTGCGGCATCATCTATGCAACAGATGCATTTTCGGCAGAACTGGATATAGTGGATACAGCCACAAAGGAAATGTGCGGACAGGTTATATATCCGGCAGCGGTTCTTAAGAATTCAAAGGAAGCTGAAGAGGCTGCCATGTTCCTTCAGTTCCTTCAGGGACCGGAAGCTTCTGAGATTTTTGAATCTGTGGGATTTACCCCGATAGTGCAGGAAGAACAGACACCGGCTGAAGCTGACCCGGATGAAACTGCTGAAAAGTAAATTAAAAACCGGAGATGCTGAAATTATGCCGGCTAAAAGAAGCCGGATAAAGGCAATGATAAAAAGGAACTGACAGTATTTAAAAGCATACTCGGCCAGAAAAATCAGAAGTATGGATATGTTTCCGCTGCTTAACTCCCTGAGAATTGCAGGGATAAGCACTGTAATTATATTATTAACAGGCATACCTGCGGCATATTATATTGCAAAGACGCCCAGGGTTATCAAGGGAGTGCTGGATGTAATCCTGACACTCCCTCTTGTACTGCCTCCGACTGTGGTGGGATATCTGCTCCTAAGGGTGCTGGGTCCGAAGCATGCCATAGGTGCATGGTTTCTGGAAACATTTAATGTTAAGCTGACCATGACCTGGTGGTCGGCAATATTTGCCACGGTGGTTGTCATATTCCCTCTGATGTACAGAACTGCCAGAGGCGCCTTCGAAGCCTTTGATGAGACGCTGGCATATGCAGGCAGAACTCTGGGTCTGTCCCGGACTTATATTTTCTGGCGGATCAGGCTGCCCTACTGCAGGCAGGGGATTTTAGCGGGTACTGTCCTGGCATTTGCCAGGGCTCTGGGGGAATACGGGGCCACCAGCATGATATCAGGCTATACCCCCGGCAGAACCGCCACTATTTCCACTACGGTGTATCAGCTGTGGCGAACCAATGACGATGCTCTGGCCTTCAGATGGGTAATGGTGAATCTGGCAATATCTTTTGTGGTACTGCTGGCAGTCAACCTGCTGGAGAGGAAAAACAGTCCCTCCGGGAAAAGAAGGAACAGACAATCCAGGGCTGTCACCCCGGCCGCAGGGGAAATTGTCCGGAAGGAGGGTGACTGATGTCTGTACTTATTGACATTGAGAAGAAACTTTCCGGATATGATCTGAAGGTGAATATCGAGGGGGACAATGAGGTGACGGCTCTTCTGGGTGCCTCCGGCTGCGGCAAGAGCATGACCCTCAAATGCATAGCAGGCATCGAAAAGCCTGACAGAGGCAGGATCATTGCAGACGGGCGGGTGCTGTTTGATTCTGAAAAGCATATCAATGTTCCTCCCGAAAAGAGGAATGTGGGACTGATGTTCCAGAATTATGCCCTGTTTCCCAATATGACCGTAAGGCAGAATATATGTGCCGGTGCCAGAAGAAAAAACAGCGACAGAAATGTTCGCTGCAGCAAGGCAGAAATGTACATGGATTATTTCGGCATCAGGGACATTGCTGACCGGCTTCCGAAGTATATATCAGGAGGGCAGCAGCAGAGGACGGCCCTGGCCAGAATACTGGTTTCGGAGCCGGATATACTTCTGCTGGACGAACCTTTCTCTGCGCTGGACAGCCATCTGAGATTTGCCACCGAGCAGGAGGTCAGAAAAGTTATCAGGGAATTCGGCAGGACCGTTATAATGGTTTCTCATGACCGGGACGAAGTGTTCCGCATGGCGGACAGGATTGCCGTTATTAATAACGGAATAATAGAAAAGTATGCATCCAGGGATGAGGTGTTCCGCTCTCCCGGTACTGTCAACGGAGCCATACTGACGGGCTGCAAGAATATTTCACCCATAAAGAAGATTGATGAGAGGCATATACTTGCTCTGGACTGGAACCTGCTGCTGGAAACAGCAGAGGATGTGGGAAATTCGGCTTATGCAGGCATCCGCATGCATTATGTGAACGGCAGTGCGCCTGTAAACTCTTATGAGTGTGTGGTGACGGATGTGATTGAAAATCCATTTTCCTATACGGTGATGCTGATGGCTGAAGGCGGTTCTGAGAAGGCTTTCGGGTGGGAGATGGAAAAGGATAAGTGGCGGCAGATCAGGGGGGACAGGGTCATGATTCATATTCCGCCGGAGTCGGTACTGCTGCTGAGGTAGATTGTGGTGCGATTTTTATCCCTACATAGGACTGGGGTTGCATCTTGCACTTAGGTACCGTGATGATGCAATGATTTTTATTATTCCATTGGCCGGGGCTGACACACATGTATCTGCCGGGCTAAGGATGACTGCGCCTGTAATTCATGGGATGCTTCGGCGTGTATTCCGGGGCCGGAACAGTTCGTGAAAAACTCCTGATGAGTTTTTCACTCAGTTGTTCCTGACGGATTCCGCACTGGTGGTGCGAATCCGTCTCCCCTGCATCCATGCCGCACCATACCTGAATTACTACGGCTCGTCATATACGCCTGCAGATACATGTATGTCAGCCCCGCCCCTCAGGACTTAATATGTTTAGGTAAAGAAAAGTGCCTTCCTACGGAGATCTCACATTGTCATCTGTAGGAAAACAGGTGAGCTGCGGATGTTTTTGACTGATTCTGAATATGCACAATGCCCGCAGCGGCATGTCTTTCTTGAGCCATTCCTGCACTGGCAGGAAGGAACCTATCTCCGGGGTATGAAAAGTATCAGTTAATAACTATTGTTATAAATAAATAATAATTATAATTTGAATAATAAATATAATAATCAGGTGATTGAATTCACCGGGAACACAGGACAATATGAAATATGACATGGAATATGCTCCGGCAAGGGAGATGATTGTATCTTTTGTGGAGGCAGTGGAAACTGAAAGAGTTGATCTGGATATGTGCGGAGGAAGAATTCTGGCGGCTGAGCTGACGGCATCGGAAAATGTGCCTGCGTTTGACCGTTCTCCTTATGACGGCTATGCATTCAGGGCCGAGGATACTAAAGGAGCTTCCAGGGACCACCCGGTGACACTTGCTATAACGGAAGAGATTCCGGCAGGAAGTGTTCCGACGAAAGCTGTCACCCCGGGAACTGCAGCAAAAATCCTCACCGGAGCACCCGTTCCGGAGGGGGCCGATGCGGTCATCATGTATGAGAAAACTGAATTCACGGAGACTGAGGTGAGCATATTCAGTGAATGTACTGCCGGGGACAATATAATATACGCCGGGGAGGACGTTAAGGCAGGAACGGTCCTGGCAGAAAAGGGGACTCTGATAGATCCGGGCCTGGCGGGAACGCTGGCAGCCCAGGGAGAAATACGTCCATTGGTATACAGGAAGCCTGTGGCAGGAATCATATCAACCGGCAGTGAAGTAACTGACAATCCCGGGGAGGTTCCTGCAGGAATGATCCGGAACACCAACCGCTATTCACTGGCAGCAGCCCTTCAGAAGGATGGATGCGAGACTGTATATCTGGGACTGGTCGGGGATAGGGTGAAAGATATCAGCCGGCTCATATCAGAGGGTCTGAAAAAATGTGACCTGATAGTACTTACCGGCGGAGTATCCGCAGGGGATTACGACCTGACGCCTCAGGCTATGGAAGCTGCAGGCTGTGAACTGCTGTTCAAAGGAGTCAGGATAAAACCGGGAATGGCATGCTGCTACGGAATGGCAGAAGGAAAGCCTGTGTGCGGCCTTTCCGGAAATCCGTCATCATCACTGATCAATTACTATACAGTATTGCGCCCGGCAGTAAGAAAGATGACAGGACTTAAATCTTTTATGCCGGCGGAGACAGAATTTACTCTTACAGAAGGATTCGGCAAAAAGAGCAGGCATACCAGAGTTATAAAAGGCCGGGTCAGATATGAATCCGGCCAGGTTATGCTGGACATTCCCAAAGGACAGGGTAATGTGGTAATCAGCAGTTCCATAGGCTGTGACGGTCTGGCGGTAGTCCCTGAGGGTACGGACACATCGAAACCGGGAGCTGTACTCAGGGGATTCATTATATAAAGTACTCAGAACTCCCATATATTTTCTTAAAGCCGGCAGAGACCGACAGCAAGAGTATTTTACTGAAAAGATAAGACCTGCCCTGAATCGGCAGTGTTTAATGTGGGAGAGATAAGACCGGACGCGGACCGGTTAAAATTAAAAAGGACATAACATATGAAGAAAATAAAAGTGGAAGATGCTGTGGGAATGGAGTTATGCCACGACATAACCGCAATGAGAGACGGTTTTAAGGGTGCAGCATTTAAGCGGGGTCATGTGATAACTGAAGAAGACATTCCGAAGCTGATGGACATAGGCAAAAAGACTGTGTTCATATGGGAGGAAAATACCGGAGAAGTCCACGAAGAAGAGTGTGCGCTTCGTCTGGCTGCAAAGGCTCAGATGGACAATGCCCATTATACAGGTCCCTCCGAAGGAAAAATGCTGCTGTTCGCAGATCAGAGGGGAATGTTCAGGGTAAATAAGGAACTTTTGAAAAAGATCAATTCCATAGGAGACATTACTATCACATCCCTGCCGGACCATTATCCTGTGGAGGAAGGAGCCCGGCTGGCATCCATGAGGATAGTTCCTCTGGTTACGCAAAAATGGCAGATAGAAAAAGCCGAAGAACTCATGAGGACTGAAAAACTCTTTGAACTGCATCCTTATGAGCATAAGAAAATCGGTGTTATCATTACCGGATCCGAGGTGTATTCAGGAAGGATTCAGGACAGGTTTGAGCCGGTGGTACGGGCGAAGATGAAGCATTATCCGGCAGAAATCCTCGACATCAGAATATGCGATGATGATCTGGATATGATAGTCACTGCAGGCAGGGAACTGCTGGAGCAGGGAGCAGATGTACTGATATTTACCGGAGGAATGTCAGTTGATCCGGATGATCTGACACCCTCAGCCATACGACAGCTGGGTGCGGAGATAATAACCCATGGAGTACCCTCCCAGCCGGGCAATATGACCCTGATGGCATATCTGAAAGACGTGGTCATACTGGGAGTACCGGGAGCAGCCATCAGTCTTCCCACAACCATATTTGATGTGGTACTGCCCCAGATATTTGCAGGATTCAGATTCACAAAGGATGATCTGAATGCCCTGGCTGAAGGCGGTCTGTGCCAGATGTGCGGACAGTGCCATTTCCCCAACTGCACCTTCGGAAGATACTGATGACACCTGCGGTGGCTTTTGGAGACCATTATTGAAGGTCCGGAAAACTGCATTGGCCGGAAGTCGAAGTACTGCTTCAATGAGGCTGCAACAGGCCGCGGAAACTGCATTGTTATAGCCGGAGGCATTCAGCATTTATGTATGCTGCCGGAGCAGAGAATGTAAAAAGGAAAGATTACAGACGGATGATAGATAATTACGGAAGAAAAATCACATATCTCAGGCTGTCGGTTACGGAATTATGTAATCTTAGATGCCGCTACTGTATGCCGGAGAACGGCATATGCCTCAAAAAGCGTGAAGATATGCTGACGGAAGAGGAAATGATATCGGCAGTAAGAGCAGCTGCAAGGATGGGCATAAACAAGGTCCGGATCACCGGAGGCGAGCCCCTGGTAAAGAAGAACATAATATCAATCTGCAGAAATATTTCCTCCATAGATGGTATAGATGAGGTATGCCTGACTACCAACGGCATATTGCTTCCGGAAATGGCAGCGGATCTTAAAAGTGCAGGAGTTAAAAGAGTGAACATCAGCCTTGACACCCTTGATCCTGAGAAATTCAGTCATATAACCAGAAGAAATGAGCACACCGGAGCCATGAGAGGACTGAAAGCAGCTCTGGAGGCAGGGTTTGAAAAGGTGAAGATAAATGCCGTATTGATAGGTGGCTTTAATGATGATGAAATCCCGGCTCTTGCAGAGCTTACAGTCAGATATCCTGTGGATGTCAGGTTCATTGAGCTCATGCCTATGTATGACAGCGGAGATTTCGGCAAAGAGGCTTATATCAGCTGTTCAAAGGTAGTGGAAGCATTGCCGGAGCTTCTGCCGGTACAGCCGGATGGCGGAGTGGCCGAACTGTTCAGACTGCCCGGGGCAAAGGGGAATATAGGGCTTATAAATCCGGTCAGTGCCCACTTCTGCGGCAGCTGCAGCAGGCTTCGCATTACTGCAGACGGTTACATAAAACCATGTCTGCATAGTCCCGCAGAGTTTTATATAAAAGGTATGAACGAAGAAGAAATGTACGGACAGCTTATCAGGGCTGTAAATGCAAAGCCGGAATGGCATGGAGAAATGTCAGCCCAGGCAAGGAGCAGGGCAGGCAGGAACATGAACCGGATAGGCGGATGATCAGGCTGCAATAAAGGGATTTCACGTGAATATTCGACGAGGTAATGTATGGACAATAACATGGATTTTACACATTTCAATGATCAGGGAAGAGCAAAAATGGTGGATGTGGGAGACAAAGATGTCACCCACAGGACTGCTGTTGCCGCAGGAAAGGTTATTGTTAACCGGAAAACCATGGAATTAATAAAAAGCGGAGGCATGAAAAAGGGTGATGTGCTGACTGTTGCCCAGATAGCAGGCATCATGGGAGCCAAGAAAACTCCGGAAATCATAGCCATGTGCCATCCCATACCCTTACAGGGCATAAATATAGAACTTTCATTGGATGAGAATAACTGCCGGGTGCTGATAAGAGCAACGGTTTCCTGCGAGGGGCGTACCGGGGTGGAAATGGAAGCGCTGACAGCAGTATCTGCGGCAGCACTTAATGTATATGACATGTGCAAGGCAGTCCAGAAGGATATAGTGATAACGGACATATGCCTGCTGGAGAAAACCGGAGGAGTACATGGAGATTTCCGCAGGGAGCCTGGTGATTTTTCTTAAAGATGAAACTGAGGAATGCCCGCAGGAAGGCGATTTTCCTGACTGGAAAAATAAAAGGAAAATGCCTTCAGTGGCGGCATTTTCTCCGGCAGAAAGTTACCACCGGTACATGGGAAGACTGAGTAAGGCAGATTACAGGAAGGATTACAATGGGATACAGTGCAGCAATAATAACAGTAAGCGATAAAGGATACAAAGGAGAGCGTAGGGATACCAGCGGCCCCATGCTGAAGGCTCTGGCTGAGGAAAAGGGATATTCGGTAGAATATACCTCAATAGTGCCGGATGAGAAGGAGCTGATAGAAGCTGAACTTATTAAATGCTCTGACAGTCTGGGGATAACTCTTATACTGACCACCGGAGGCACGGGGTTCTCACCCAGGGATATTACTCCGGAGGCCACGAAGGCAGTAATAGAAAGAGAAACTCCCGGCATTCCCGAACTCATGCGGATGGAAAGCATGAAGATCACTCCCAGAGGCTGTCTTTCCAGAAGTGCGGCAGGCATAAGAGGCCGTTCCCTCATCATCAATCTGCCCGGCAGCGAAAAGGCTGCCAGGGAGAACCTTATGGCTGTTATAGACTCACTGAAGCATGGTCTTGATATGCTGTGCTCGGAAGGATCCGCAGAGTGTGCAACAAAAAATTAATATCTGTATTACGGAAAATGGCGGAAAATATCGCAGAATGTTCGAAAAGTGAACATTTTGTATGAAAAACGATATTTGAAACATCTGTTCTGCAGTAGTATCATAAAATCAGAATAAAAGCAGGAATCAGCATCAGGCGTGTCTCAGGACATGCCTTTTATTATGCCCGGATTACAGACAATGATGACAGAGGAGGATAAGCATGCAGTACGAATATGCCCTGAGGAAGGCAAGATTATCGGAAAACGGCATTATATTTTCGGATGAAACAAAGACAGAGGCCATGATACTCAATGAAATGGGACGCAGGGGATACAGATATGCCGGATATCATCCCGCAGATGTGATGGGATACGGCAGGACCAATACCCTTGCATTGATATTTGAGCGGGTGATCGGGAGCAGGCCGGATGCATAAGTCAGAGGTTATTGCCGGGATGTATGACCTGACTGCTGCAGAATCAGAAAACGGTGATGTGGTATTCAGAAATAATACCAACGGAAAATATATTATTCTGGGATATCCGGAAGCACAGTATTTCTGCCGGTTGATTTCTTCGGAAGAACTGCTGTCCGGCATCCCCCACCGGGGAGATGATACAAGAACCCTGACAGTGGAGGAGGGAGAATATCTTATGTCCTGTATAAGGAAAAGCAGTTTCCTGTCCGGGAAAA
Source organism: Parasporobacterium sp. (assembly GCA_021443845.1). Taxonomy (GTDB): domain Bacteria; phylum Bacillota; class Clostridia; order Lachnospirales; family Lachnospiraceae; genus RGIG5612. The sequence goes on along the minus strand of JABUTA010000017.1, from coordinate 11,478 downwards.
AGCCTGCGCCGCTGCAGTGGATAAAATACATGGGGATATCAAAAATACAGCTCATAAGATTTGATCCGTCACATATACTGAACAGGATTCCCCGCAGCATATGCAGTATTTTTTCCGGGTGGGGTATCTGTGCATCTGCAGCACTGGGCCTTTTTATGCTGTTACTGATGCGTCTGAACGGGACAGATATACTTTATGATCTGCAAAGGGAAAATGAAAGTCCCGAAGCTTTGCTGACGGCGGGGATTATCAGCATTATCTCTCTGGCCTTTCATGAGACTGCCCATGGTATGGCCTGCCGTTATTATGGGGGAACGGTCCGGGGAATGGGTATAATGCTGTACTTTTTCATTCCCTGTCCTTTCTGTGATGTCAGTGACATTTATATGATGAAAAAGAGACGTCACCGGCTGTGGGTGAGTCTGGCCGGAATATCGGCGAATATGATTACGGGAGATATGGCGATAGCTGTGTATCTCATATCCGGAAAAGGTACAGAACCGGGCAGGGGAATGCTTTATTTCTGCATATTTAATATTATTACCATACTGTTTAATCTGATTCCCTTTGTGAAGCTGGACGGCTACTGGGCTCTGTCCGCCGTATCGGGAATTTTTAATCTCATGGGCAGGGCAGAAGAAGCACTGGCAGACAGGCTGGACCGCATTCTGAGAAAGAGCATACATTGCTGCCCTGCAGCAGCTTATCTGGCTTTATACGGAGGAGCGGTGGTGGTTTTCCGACCGGTATTCTGGATGGCGTCAGCTGCAGGCCTGAGGGGGATACTTGGGGGAACTGGTGCCCCGGCCGGACTGTCAGAAGCTGTATTTATTGCAGCGGCAGCGGCAGGAACAGCGGATACAGTTTTATATATCATGAAAATATTCAGGAAGAACAGACGTGATACAGCTCAGTCCGGTAATACCGGCTGATATGTATAAAGAAGATACGGAGCCGGAATAATGAAGAAAGGAGAAACGCTATGAAGGAAAAAATCAGATTTGAAGAGCCTGAAATTGCCGAAGAGTACAGCGGAGCCTGGTATTGCGTCGGAGGGATACTGTCCTTTGGAATAGTACTTACGGCATTTTTACTTATTACATAGCAGGAGGAAAGATATGAACCTTAGATTTGAAGAACCTGAAACTGTTGAGGAGTACGGAAATGCCCAGAGTTTCCTTATGGGAATATTCGGAGGCATAGGCTGTGCAGCAGCTATTATAGGTATTATCTGTACCTGATAAATAAGAGTTGGGAAGGACGGAAATGACAGATTACAAAGAGGCCGTAATCCTCATCGGAGCAGCATGCTCATTTGGATATGATATCGTAAGTAAGCTTTCTCGGCAGTTCCCTGCAATGGTACTTACTGAACATCCGGACAGGTATGAACAGATGTCTGCTGCGGCAGATGATATCAGGAAAAGGAATCGAGATACCACCGTCTTATGCTGCAGATTTGATGCTGCCTGTGTAAATGGATTCGATAACATCATATGTCAGATGGAGGAAAACCATCTGATGGCCAAAGCAATGGTTTACTGCGCGGGAATCAATGCCCTGCTGCCTGCACCCCGGGTATCAGAAGAAATATGGGACAGAATCCTTGAGGTTAATCTCAAGGGTTTCTTTTTTTCTTCCAGGGCAGCGGCAGGCCAGATGATATCACACGATATGAGAGGCAGCATAGTGGCGATCGCCTCACAGCATTCGGTGGCAGTTAATTATGACAGGGCTCCGTATTGCGCATCGAAAGCAGGACTTGTACATCTTGTCAGGGAAATGGCATTGGAATATGCATCCTGCGGGATACGTTTCAATGCAGTTTCCCCGTCCTTTATTCTTTCTGAAAGCAACAGCAATCTTTTACTGGATCACTCATTCTGCAGCAGCTGTCTGGATAAGATACCGCTGGGAAGATACGCTGACGGCAGGGACGTGGCAGGTGCAGTCCGGTTCCTGCTGTCAGACGAATCATCTTTTGTGACGGGACATAACCTGATAGTGGACGGGGGATACACGATCCGGCAGGTATAAAGGGTTAAGAAATATGAGATACGACAATGAATACAGAAATGCCATGGAGAACGGGTTTATCCTCTATCATACAGGACTTTATCCCGCTGAGGGTATGGAAGAAGGAACGAAACATATCGGCATAAACAGAGCTGATGCACAATACTATTCCCGGGAGCATGATCCCGGGGAAAACTGTGCTTATTTTATCCGGGACTGTATGTACAGTCCTCGGATATATGGTGATATGAAAAACAATATGGGCATAAAGCCCCATCTTCATTTCGCATCCTGCGAAGGGAACGTGACATTTGACGACAGTGACATGGGAACATATTTCCGGTTCGGATATCTCCATGAATTCCGGAGATGTGAAAGAGGCATACGTAAGAGCATTCTGGAGGTGAAAAGCCGGGAAGACTATCAGGTGCTGAAGAATATGACTGAACTGTTTTCAGAACGGGGGATAATAGAAAATCCTATGTTTTATCTGGAAAATGAATGCAGATTTACCGGAATATGCACTCTTGAAGACGTAAGAAGGCTTGATATTGACGGAGAACACCAGGTCTATCCCTGCGGAGGACATGAATTCACTATCGGAAAGGACACCTCTGATAAAATCCAAAGGCTTTCGAAAATTTCAAATATGAAAACAATCTGCAGGAACAGGAGAAACTGCTCCGGCTGCAGGGCAGATAAAAGCTGTACGGAATGTCTGTATGTATCCGGGAGTGAAGAGGAGCTGTTCTGCAGCCTTATGAAAGAGGCGGGTGCTGAAGTCAGAGAATTTCTTCTTATGAAGAATACATATGCAGCCATATTGTCTGAAAGCCGGATCATCAGGGATGCATCAGATGTCCGGATATCAAACAGCCGGTATTCGTCTCTGTATACAGGAAAGGAATACGGAAACGGGGAGTCTGAGCAGTATTTCCTGATCATGGCAGACTCGGAAACATACTGTCTTGACGGAAAACGCAATGCTCTGATGAGACTGGATTCAAAACTGTTTCTCATACTGGAAGGAATGATGAGATCTGCAGACAGGGATTCCATCATAAGGGCATTAGGGGAATACTGCCTTATATACGGCGGTGAAGCTGAAAAAATATACAGATCCGGAATGCATATTCTGGAGAGAACGGGGATAATATCATGAATGACAGCAATAGGAACAATAATCCTGAGGACAACGGATTATACGGGACTTTTAAGGAATTATATGAAAACAAAGCCATGGAAATAACTCTGGTTGGTATGTATGAAAAACCTTTCAATCATGTTTATGCAAATGTGGGGGGTTATTACCGGGGAGAGGCGGAATTTTATCTGAGGCATATAAGGGAGCACGGAGAAAAGGTTCTTGAACTGGCAAGCGGAGACGGAAGAAGGTTTCTGATACCTCTTCTTAAGCACGGAATGCAGGCAGATGGTGTGGAGATAAGCACAGATATGCTGGAGCTGTGCAGGGAAAAGCTGGAAAAGCTGCCGGAAGAGCAGCAAAGCAGGGCGAGACTGTTCAATGAGGATGTATACGGATTTACATCTGATTCAAAGTATGATGCGGTAATATTGCCTGCCACATCCATATGCCTGTTCTCTGAGACGGAAGACGGAATCAGCAGACTGTTCGGAAAAGTAAAGGAAGCCATGGCTGACAAGGGTGTGTTTATATTTGACTTCAGGACAGGACCGGAAGTGGGATCCGAAACAGTACCTCATAAGATCATGATAAAGACAGAAAATGACAGGATGCCGGTGGTATATCAGGAATTTCCGGGCAGCCCTGATGGCTGGAACACAGTCAATTTCTATACGGAATGGCAGGGAAGGAAATACATGGCGTCATCCCGAAAGAAGCTGTTCACAGGTGATGAGATAAAGAAGACACTGGAAGCGGAAGGCTTTGAAATCATTGACAGTCTCAGGTACAGCGGCGGTGCAATGAACATAGAGCTTCTGGCGGCAGTGCTGAAAGGATAGGCGTATGGGGTCGTCTCTCTGGATGCCCCTGGCAAGGGCTGAAACTCACGGACATAAGATCAGCCGAGGCCGGGGAGTATATCTGTATGATACTGAAGGAAGAAAATATATAGATGCCAACAGCGGACTGTGGAATGTGAGCCTGGGATATGCGGAAGAGAACATAATGTCAGCCGTTAAGGAACAGATGGAAAGGCTGTACTACGTAAATCCCTGTGAATTTACTACGGAGACTGCGGAACGGCTGGCAGACACTCTGCTGAGTCTGCTTCCCGAAGGTATGAGCAGATGTCTGTTTACCTGCTCCGGTTCGGAATCCATCGAGACAGCAGTGAAGATCATCCGCAGATACCAGATACTAAAAGGTCATTATACCCGGGATACAATTGCGGTAATAAAACACTCATATCACGGTAATTTCTATGGAGGCATGTCTGCAAGTTCTTATGAGAGACATACTGCAAAGGGCTATGGTCCTCTGCTGGAGGGATTTGCGGAAATATCTGTTCCCTTTGACAGGGAATGCAGTCCTGACCGGATCATGGATACTTACGGCTCTCTTATGTATGAGGAACTGAACAGGATAGAGGCTTCACTGGCGGGAGTGATAATAGAACCGGTGCTGGGAAGTGCGGGAGTAATACCCATTCCTGTGGAATGGATGGACAGACTTATGGAATACTGCAGGTCAAGAGATATTCCGGTGGTATCGGACGAGGTGGCGACAGGTTTCGGAAGGACAGGAAGGATGTTTGTAAGCGGAAGGTTAGATAATCCTCCGGATATCATCACAATGTCCAAGGGAATAAACAATGGCATTCTTCCTTTCGGAGCAGCGGCAGTGTCAGATAAGATTGAAAAGGCTTTTCTGAAGGCCAATGAGCCTTTATTCCACCTGTCAACCCAGAACTGCAATCCTGTATGCTGTGCAGCAGCTTCGGAACTTATACGGCTTCTGACATATAACGATGAGGCTGTTCTGGACAGAGCCGAGGGAACGGGAGGATATCTGGAGGAACAGTTTGGAAAACAGCTGAAATCCTGCAGGATATTTCACAGTATCAGAAGAGCGGGGCTTATGATAGCCATAGAACTTAAAAACCTTCAGGGAGGCTTTCTCAGCAGCTATGAACTGTTCAGCCTTAAGGAAAATATCAAAAGGAACGGTGTCATATTAGAGTGGGCATGGGTGAACAGAGTAACCTCCTGTCTTGTACTGTTTCCCATGTTCATAACAGGAAAGGAAGAATGTGACACGATACTGAGTGTGGTTTCGGGAGAGATCAGGAAGCTTGCCAGAAGGATGGGCGGATGATATGGGAATTAAGGTTGAAGAGGTTATAAAGACCTATCCTTGCAGAAAATCTGCCTGCATGGATACTCAGACGAAACAGTGCAGCAGAAAGCTGACTGCAGTAGATAATGTTTCATTTGAAGTTTATAAAGGTGAGGCTCTGGGTCTTTTAGGGGCTAACGGAGCAGGCAAGACCACAATGCTGAGAATGCTGGCGGGAATAGTCAGTCCGGACAGGGGAAAGATAATAATAAACGGAAAAAATATATATGAAAACCGGGGATATGCCCGGACTGTTGCGGGATTTCTTACAAATGAAATGAAGCTGGAAGACTGTTTCACGCCGGAATATCTGTTCGATTTTTTCTCGGATCTGTACGGGGTGGACAGGTCTGTCAGGGAAGAAAGAAAGGACAGGCTGTTTGCCGCATTCGGGCTGTGGAATGAATCCGGCAGAAAAATCTCACATATGTCAACGGGAATGAAGCAGAAGACATCCATAGTAATATCACTTGTGCATGATCCCCCGGTAATCATTTTTGATGAACCTACCAACGGACTGGATATAATGACATCCCGAAGCGTGGAGGACTACCTTCTGGAACAGAAAAAGGCAGGAAAGACATTGATCCTGTCCACACATATTTTCAGCCTGGCAGAAAAGGTATGTGACAGGATAGGGATAATGCGGTCAGGCAGGATGGTCACGATTGATGCAATTGAAGGAATAAAAAGGGGAAGGACATTGGAGGAAAGCTTTTTTGAGCTGCTCCGGTAATGTCCTTTCTTATTCAGGAATCACGGTCAGCATCTGAATAAAAAGGATCGTGAGGGGACGGGTTATGGGGATACGGTTAAAAATAAACCTGAATATATCAGGGAAAGGATGGAACATCAATGGCCGGTAAAGCATCAGCCGTAAGAGTGATATTCAATAAGGAAATAAAAAAAGTGTTTCAGGACAGAAGAATGCTGGTGCTGACGGTTTTCATGCCGGGGACATTGCTTTTTGCCATATATTCTGCTCTAGGGCTGATAATGTCTGATGACATGATTTCGGAACTCAGCAGTACGGAAACGGGAACGGTCATGAGTGCGGTGATTCCGGTATTTCTCATGATATTTCTGTTTATGGGCTGCATAGGAGCTGCATCAGAGACCATTGCAGGGGAAAAGGAACGGGGAACCATGACGTCCCTGCTTAAGACCCCTGTTAAAAGATCACATATAGCCCTGGGAAAAATCCTTGCCATGTCTGTTGTGGCAGCTGCGTCGGGAATTTCATCTCTGGCGGGACTTTTCGGGGCTCTTATGGTGATAACAGGAGGGATGACAGTCCTGACAGGTATTCAGATCATGACTTTCACAGGGGTTATTGCGGTAATAACGATAGTATCTGCAGCAGCGGTAATGCTGGTAGGAACGGTAACGCTGGTGTCTGCGGCATCCCGAACTGCGAAGGAGGCTCAGGTATTTACAATGCCTCTGGTCCTTGCGGTTACAATGGTATGCATTCTGGCTGCCATGCCGGTGCCTGAAGGGGATAAAATCTGGATTTATATGATACCTGTTGTCAATAATACAAAATGCCTTCTTGAAATATTCTCAGGGGTATCTGACCTTACTCATATATTTGTGACTGCAGCAGTAAGTATTGCCGTAACAGGTCTGGAAGTGATGGGATTATCGCATATGTTCGGAAATGAGAAAATAATGGTATGATAATAAAAAATATACAAAAACAGTTGACATATCAGCTGATGTTTTGTAATATATGAACATAAGAAAAGCATCGGACAGACAAACTCGGAGCAGGTTGAAGCTCATTTATCATTTATTACATGTCCCATGTCAGGATGGCTTTACTGAAAGATCAGAATGTGTTTTGGAGAGAATAGAAGTACATAAAGATCAACAACTGAATATTTTAATGGAAGGAGAGGTTATACAGTGAAACTTCAGGAAATTCATTAAGAGGGCTATTCGAAACAGATATTCGGATAGCCCTTTTTCATGGAAAGTTTTCTGAATTGTATAGCCGAATCTTACCACGTTTTCACAGCCGCCGGTTTTTCAAAGCCCAGGCGGCTGTTTTTATGCACATGAAAATCAGGAATGAGCGGAAAGGATGTGTATATGAGAATAAAGAGATTGATTGAAACAACCGTGATATTTGTTCTTGTATCAGCGATGATGGTCCCGTCTTTCGCGGGCATGGATCAGTATCATAAAGGAGAGGAAGCAGCAGAGCTTCAGGAAGAATTTACAGAACAGTACAGTTCATATGTATCAGTTCTTATCGCATGCGCTATGGGCGAGACAGATAAAGCAGAGGTTACAGCCTGGATGAAGTCACATAATGTAAACTGCTTCATACCAGACTCACTGCTGCAGATGATCATTTCGAAGCAGGATGAGATGACTGAAAAGTCAGAAAACCTTACTGAGGACGCAGAAAATGATGATGCAGTTGATGTTGATATGCTTCCTGCAGCAGAAAGACCGGAAGCGGGTGAATTCCCGACAACATATTCTGAACAGCCGACAGCATCTTCAACCCAGCCGGATACAGAACCGCCTGTACAGCCGATACAACCTGTAACGCAGCCCCAGACACAGCATGTGCATTCATGGGTAAGCCCTACATGTACTGCAGCGGGCTACTGTTCGTCATGCGGAGCAAAAGGAAGTGAAGCTACAGGACATGACTGGGCAGCAGCTGCCTGCACGTCAGCCGGATACTGTACAAGGTGCGGTGCTTCGGGAGATCCGGCATACGGACACAACTTTGGAAGCAACAGCCCGACATGTTATTACTGCGGCGCAGCCAATCCGGATTATGTGGAGGAGCATGTGCATACGCTGGTGGATGTGGGCTACGGATGGAAGACATATTACCTCCCTCCGAAATATATATGCAATACCTGCGGAAGTATGTATGACACACCGGAAGAATTCGGAGGCTATGATGAGCATGGCAGCTACCACGTGGATTTCTATATCATAGACTACGAGGAATGCCTGGGTGAGTACTATCCGGGAATGGCATGCGACTGGGTACAGTACGCAGGGCAGCGATGCACCACCTGTGGATGGCAGGACTTCTGACAAAAGGGAATAAGAAACCAAAGTTTGCTGAATCAATGTCTGATTGCACAGGCTGCATACGGCAGATTATTAAAGATAAACAAAAAGGAAATGGCGGACAGTCATAATGACGTTCCGATAACATAAATAACTGTATGAGCAGGGAGCCTTATGGGAGGCTCCTTTTTCTGTACATTTTTTAAAACGGCAAAACAAAAAAAGAAAGAAATGGAGGAAAAAGCATGAAGAAGTTTAAAAAGCCTGCTATGAAGGCACTCGCCTTTCTGACAGCATCAATACTCATCATGTCCACGTTTTCAACGGCAGCATCTGCAGCGGAAATGCCGGGAGAATCAGCGGGATATGAAGAAGAAAATTCCGAAATTCAGGCTGTGGAGTACCAGACTTCCATTGAGACCGAGATAGTGGTCTGCGTGACAGAGGAGCCGCAGGAGCAGGAAACACCTGCACCGGAGGTCCCGGCACAGGAGGAAATCGAAGGCATCATAACCGGAGAAACACAGCATATGCCTGACACCCCGGAAGAAGAGGCTTCATATCTTGCTGAAGATGAAAACAGAGCAGATGCAGGAAGACTCGAAGGCATCACCGGAAAAGATGAGGTCACTGAATATTTCAGTAAGTTCACTCAGGCTGAACTTGATTCATGGATGGAGAGCATGACAGACGGAGAGTGGATCCACCTGCTTAACCTGTTCGGCTATGACATCGAATCAGACGGAGACATTCCTGAAGATATATATACGGAGATACTGGAACTCTTCACTGAGAAAAAGGTGATCACTGCATCAGTACAGGAGATACTTGATATCCTTGGGGGTCTTCCTGAAAGTTGGGAAGACCGCAGCGGTCTGTCATCATTTGACGAATATGTTGAGTTTTTAAAGAATATCAGAAGCATCATGGATGATGCAGATCCCTGTATCGAATCCCTTTCACAAGAAGAACTGGAAGATAAAGACCTCAGTGAAGCGCTAGATCATTATTACGCCATCAGGGATGCCTTCCTTTCATGGCTCAACCCCGCAGGAATGCAGTGCTTCGGAACAGCCGTAATGACTGCAGATGCAGGATCTTCCGTGAGCGTGTCATCAGTATCCACAACATACATGGATAATTATCCGGTGTATGATTTCAACTTTGTCCTGTCAAACGGGGCAGTAGCAAAGTGCGGTGAGATCATGAACATACATCCCGGCGTCGGATCAACCCTCACAGCCCGCGAGTATACGGGCGCTGATGCGGAGACAATCAAGAAGATCCTTTATTACGGAGCGGACGGCCCCGGACAGGTGTCAATATCCGTATTCCAGAATGCATTCATTAACGGGGCACTATATATCAGTTCACTTGACAGCATGAGGGCCGTGACATCATTTGCCTTAAGCTATGCCGTGTCCGGGGTCGATGAAAGAGGCCAGTGGCCGAGTGCTTATGCAAGCTTCGGTGAAACCATGTACTATGTATTCCGGGGCATGGGTGCGGTACCATCGACTGTAACGCTTTATGAGTGCGTACCATCCAATTCGGTGTACCAGAGGCTGTTCTATATAGGAATTCCTGCTGAAGGAAGTATTTCACTGAAGAAGGTTACCAGCCCTGCATCAGCAATAAACAAGTATTCAGTAGAAGGTGCGGTATACCTCATATGCACATCCGCAACAGCAGGATATAAGAGCGGCGGATACTGGTACGGCTTTGTGACAGATGCAAAAGGAACAGGCTATGCAGCAAGATGCTCGACCAGCGATAACTGGCGGAAACGTGACAGCTGGCAGAAGTACGGCGGCACGGCGGTGGAGGTTCCTGAAGGAACATACTACGTCAAGGAAATAATCACGCCATCATGCGGTTCATATGAGCTGGATACAAACCTTTATCCGGCATCAGTAAATTCAGGCGTTACCACACCGGTAAACTCAACAGAAAAGCTGTCCACGGCACCTTTATACCTCAAAAAGTCCTCACAGGCATCAGAATGGTGCACGGGCAACAGCCTCTACTCATTAGAAGGTGCAGTGTACAAAATCTATAACAGGATGGTTGCGGATGACAGGTACCTCGTGGCAACACTTACCACAAAGGCAGACGGAACCACGAATACAGTGGAACTTACCAGAGGAACCTATTATTACATCGAAACAAAGCCTTCATCGGGACATACACTGGATTCACAGTCAAAGCAGGGAAGGCTCACGGCATTTGAGATATCAGAAGAAAACGACAAAGATAACCCGAAGGTATTGAACGTTACCGATCCGGTACTCAACGACCCGCTGAAGATTACCATTGACAAACGGAGCAGCGTGGATTACAAATACGCACTTCCGCTTGCAGGCGTACAGTTCGAAATATGCTACTACGATAACCTCAACGGAAAAACAACAGGAACACCGTTAAGAACCTGGATCATACAGACAAAATTCAATGCTCTGAACAGTAGATTTCAGGCACAGCTTGATGATGAATGGCTGGTTTCAGGTTCACCACTCTATAAGATAAATGGCACCGCAGTCCTTCCTGTAGGCACATATACCATCCGTGAGAGCGTGACCGCAGGCGGCTATACCATCAAGGGCGGAACGATGTATCCTTCATCAGACCCGAGTGCAGCCGTGGATACAGAGACGGGCATGCTGACATTCATCGTACAGAGCATCAACGATGATGTGATAATCAGCACAGGCAATGTATATACAGGCAACAACGTTCCCGTAATCATGAACACCACAGCCCTGTCAGACGGACTGCACTACATAGATGCAGGAAGCAATGACACGGCAACAATAGTTGATACGGTATTACTTGAAAACCTTGATACGGGCATGCCTTACAGGCTGACAGGAAAGCTCTATGACACAGCAACAGGCACGGCAGTGGGCAGTCCACAGGTACTGGAATTCACAGTCGATACGGGCACGACATCTAAGGAACTTACATACAATCTTACAGACGTAAAGACACTCAAGGGCAGGGCATATACCGCATGTGCTACACTTGAAGCATACGTAAATGATGGCTGGATAGTAATGGCGGAAGAAAAGGATATGTCAAATACACAGCAGACCATTTCA
>JABUTA010000179.1 GCA_021443845.1 Parasporobacterium sp. | reverse complement strand
CTACTGTATAGAGTTCTGCCTCGGGAACCCAGTTGGCACGATCGTCCAGATCTACGATTGTTCCGTCTTTTACCAGAACAAATGTCTGAGCCTCGGGATCGATGGTCTGTGTGGTGCCGTCAGAGAATATTACCATTTCATACTGACTGTACTGTGCTGAATCAACCAGTAATAATGCTGATGCTGACAGCTGAACACCTGTGATAGTCTTTGGTGCAGGCTCCTGTGCCATTGCTGGTACTGCAAGAGTAAGCATCAAAGCTGCCGCAGAAACGACTGCGATAGCCTTTTTCATTTTTCTCATAATTAATCTCCTTCCACTATCCGGCAGAACTTCTCTGCCGATGAGGTCAGTATATTATTACTTATACCGTTCTGGCAATATGCGGAAGATATTACTGTTAAATATATACTTAATTTGCGGAAGTTTTTATAGAATCTGTATACTCACAGGCGCAAACCTTCAGGTCATCCTGCAGCGGGAGCATAACCGTCACAGTGAAGTTATTATCTGCGGAATCAATTTCAAACATACCATTTCCCCGATCTATAATTTCCCTGACGATCCGTAGACCATATCCATGTTTATTCTTATTATTTTTCACTGTATTAAGCTTCGGATTGCTCTGCATAATATTTCCGGCTGTCCGATTGGTGATTTTTGTTATGAAATAATTATTAATGCATTTAAGAGAAATATGGATATCAGACTGTTCTACAAATTTGCTTGCTTCTAATGCATTGTCAATAAGATTCAGTAAAACAGTGCATAATGCTTTGTCATCAACAGGCAGTTTTTCCGGGATTATAGCATCCACAGTAACAGGAATACCTGAATCGTCGGCAATCACCAGCTTGGAATTCAAAATATAATCCAGAAGATAATTGCCGGTTTTGATCCTGTCTCTGCTGCCGGGTTCCGGTACGTTCTGCTGCTCGAGATATTCGTAGATTTTATCTGTTTTTCCGTCATCAAGCAGCATCTGTATATAAAACAGCTTGTTTTTGAGCTCATGCTTTTCTTTTCTTATCAATTCCTCTGTTTTTGCTAAATATTGATATTTATTTACACGTGCCTCGCTTCTGTACAATGCACCGTTAAGGTCATTGATCTGGCTGAAGCTTGAACTCAGTCTGGCAAATACATAATAAATGATTATCAGGTTAACAAGCAAAAGCAGTGAAATTACAGACAAATGTATTGCTTCGCCAAGTTCTCTTGTAGGAACATATATTTCATTGACCATATAAACAATGACCGGGCTGATGCATAGCAGTATGCATTGCAAACGGTGTTCCTGAAATCTGATGATTTTGTTACTGTTAACAAACCGGCAAAACATGTAAATGCATATGATCTGAATGACTGACCATGCGCATTCAATGGCAGTATAAAAGGTCCTGTCAAGTGTAAACTTCAGACAATACAAAGGAATTGCGATTGACGTACAGGTTCTCAGGAAGCAGACAAAAAACAGCAGATAACACAGATTTTCGATCTTGCTTCCTTTCAGAAAAACAAAAGCAAAAACCATCAGAACAGCTGCTCTGGAAATGTGTGTATAGCTGAAAGAAATCCGAGTCCACAAGCCTATTTTTGAAGGAATAAATGTTATTACAAAATATACGAAAGCTGATGACAAAAGATACGATAAAATGATTGATTTCTTTCTGACAGGAGAAATGCTCATAAGCGCAAAGGCCAGCAGTAAAGTCCAGAAAGTCTGCAGCAGATGATATGAAAGAGAAAACATTACTGAAGCACCTCCTGCTTTATATAATCAAGATATTCCTTCCTGAAGTCGGCTGCACGTTTTTTGCTTATAGGGACTTCTATGCCCCCATAAAGCTGTACCGACGAATGTTTTATGAGATATATCTTTTTCGGATTGACCAGAAAGCTTCTGTGAGGCTTCATAAAATCATAATCCTTCAGTTTGTTTTCAATGTTTGTAAAAGAAATATTGACATGCAGCACTTCTTTATCAGTAACAACATCTGTCTGTTTTCTCTGAGCCTCAATGAAGTTTATCTCACGAATGTCAATAGAATAAATATCCCCGCCATTGCTTCTCGATATGCATAACGTATGATTTTCGTTTCTGCACCACTCTTCATGCACTGACTGAATTAACTGCGGAGTGAGTTTTTTCAGGTCACATTTCCGGATAAACCTGAACGGCTGGTATTCGAAGCTCTGAAATACAAGTTCGGCTTTGTTGGATATAAATATGACCAGGCAACCCTGTGCATGACTTCTCACATATTTGCATATTTCAAAGCCGTCTATCCCGGGCATGTCGATGTCCAGAAAAACCGCATCATAATGGAAATGTTCATCCAAAGAATTCATCAGGTTCTTTCCGTTATGATATTTATCACATGTGACATTGACCTTTATCCTGTTAAATTCACCGATCAGCAGACTGTGAATATAGTCTAATGTCATTATCTCATCGTCGCATATTGCAATCTGATACATAATTTGCACAAACCCCTTTTTCTGTATCTGTCCGTTCGTCTAAGCACACTGTACACAATAATTGCTGCTATAATGTTTTATAACGAAACTCCCCGTCCTGAGTCTGCTTATCGCTGTTCTCAGGTCGGGGAGTCATGCTATTTAATAATTATAATTTCGTATCCGGCAAAAACATTATGAATCCTGCATCACTTTGATGCGTTTCCTGATGAACCGCCATTTGCTTCATTTGCTGCTGTAATAAGCTCAAAAAGCTCTTTGTCATGGTTCGTTCTGCATCCGGTTTCATAAGCGTCAAATACCATACACTCGCGTCCTTCTTCTGTGTAAGGAAGCCACTCGTATTCTTCCGTGCTCGGATTGCCTGTATGAGCAAATGCTGAAAGAGCACATGATACAACTTCAGCCTGTTTATATGCATTTACTTCATCTCCGGCAATGAATTCCGGAACAAGATGTGCATTGTTGAACCAGAATGGTATAGAGCTTGCAGTATGGATCGGAACAATACCGCCATACATCGGATAATCATATGCAAGAACATCATTATATACGGTTCCGCCGTAAGAGAGCATAGCATTGGCTATCTTTATCATCGAGTTGTTAAGTCTGTTGCCTAAATAAAGAACATCACGAAGCGGATGATTCGGATATGCTGATTTGAAGGCTTCTATAATCTGTGGAGCGTATTCTTCTCCGAATTTTTCTGTTGCTCTCTGTACAGCATCCTCATCTGTAATATTTGAATCAGCATAGAATGTTTCCTTATCGGCTGAGTAAGGAACAATTGAATAATTTGTTGAAAATTCTCCAAGAACATTAGAAGCTATCAGCGGAATGTCTGCCGAAATATCGAATGTACCTGTTGTGATATAGTCACCGTCAAATACCGGTGCATAATTTACCTTTACTTCTTTACATGCAGTATATAATTCATCATAAGGCATTGTTGTAAGTGTTTCAACAACTTTATCTTCCTC
>JABUTA010000178.1 GCA_021443845.1 Parasporobacterium sp. | reverse complement strand
ATGAAGATGGTTGCCAACCTTAAGGCTAATCATTATTCAATTGTATGGATTGAGCATGTTATCCAGACAATGGTTGAGTCAACTGACCACCTTATGTGTATGGCAACAGGTCATGAGCTGCTTATCGGCGAGCCAAGATCTGTTATGAACAGTAAGATTGTTGAAGAAGTTTACTTAGGAGCGGAGGAAGAAGATGAGTGAGCCTATTTTGAAAGTTGAAGGCGTTCAGGCTAAATACGGCGATTTCATCGCAGTTCATTCAGCCACTTTAGATGTACCTGAAGGTAAGATCGTATCACTTATCGGATCTAACGGTGCAGGTAAATCAACACTTATGGATACTGTAGCAGGTCTTCATAAGCCTTCAGCAGGTAAGATTTATTTTAAGGGAGAGGATATCACAGGACTGCCTGCTGAGAAAATCGTTCTCAGAGGTTTATCACTGGTTCCTCAGGGAAGCCGCTGCTTCATCAGAATGTCAGTAGAAGATAACCTTATTATGGGAAGCTTCCCTAAGACAGCACGTAAAAATGTTAAGAAAAACTTAGAGCGTGTTTACAGCCTTTTCCCAGTTTTAAAAGAAAAGAGAAATGATCCATCAGGAAGCCTTTCGGGTGGACAGAGACAGATGGTTGCTATCGGCCGTGCTCTTATGACAGAGCCTGACTGCTTATTATTCGATGAGCTGTCATTAGGTCTTGCACCAACTATTATTAAAGATATCTATGCTAATGTTAAAGACATTAACAGAGACGGCACTACTATTCTTTTAGTAGAGCAGGATACACAGAGAGCTATTAAAACCGGTGAAATTTGTCACGTAATGCTTAAAGGCAACGTTGTTCTTTCAGGTTTATCTAAGGAACTTGGCGACGACGAGATCAAGAAAGCTTACTTCGGAATCTAACAGGAGGAATAGATAATGCAGATCGTTCAATTAATCATTAACGGCATTTTGCTCGGCGGAATCTATGCAGTCCTCGGTGTTGGTATGACAATGATCTTCGGTATCGTTAAACTTACTAACCTGGCTCATGGTGAATTCGTAATTCTCGGAGCATATGCTTCAACACTTATATCAACAACTTTAGGCGTTGACCCTATCTTAACACTGATTGTTACTATTCCGATTATGTTCTTAATCGGTATGGGACTTCAGAGCGGACTTATTAACCGGGTTATGTTAAAGGGTTCAGAGCCGGCTCTTCTTGTAACATTTGGTTTATCCATTATTTTACAGGATTTAATGCTTCTGCTCTTCACAGCAGACGCAAGACATGCAGGTGGTGCTTACTCATCAATCGTATTCAATATCGGACCTATCAGTATTGCACTCCTTGATGTTATTCTTTTAGCAATTTCATTAGTTACCATTATTATTCTTTCACTCTTCTTAAAGAAGACCTACCTTGGACGTTCAATCAGAGCAACCTCTGATGATACACAGGCAGCTTCTCTTATGGGTGTATCTGTAAAGAAGACATATGGTATCGCAATGGGTATCGCTATGGCAACTGCTGCTGTTGCAGGTCTTTGTATCGCACTTAAGTGGACATTCTATCCATCATCAGGCGGCGGATATCTTCTTACAGCATTCGGTGTCGTAGTTATCGGTGGTATGGGTAGTATTCCGGGAACCATGGTTGCCGGTGTTATCCTTGGTTTAGCACAGGTTATCGGTGGCGCGAACTGGGGTCAGTTAATTTCTTACCTCATCATGGTACTCTTCCTTGTAGTTCGTCCACAGGGCTTGTTCAATAAGTAGAAGGGAGGACAATTATGGATAATAATAGCTTAGCTTCTGCTAGAAAGCCGGTCAGAGTATTAGACGGACCTTTAATGCTCATCATCTGTGCTGTTGTTGTTGCGATCCTCATCATCCTCGGATTCCTTGGATTGCCAAACAACACCTTACGTTATTTCTTTAAGATCTTCCTTTACATTGTAATGGGATCTATGTGGAACCTGATGTCCGGTTTCACAGGCATGACCTCCTTAGGCCAGCAGGTATTCGTAGGTCTTGCAGGATACTCTGTCTGCGTAATGACAACCACATGCGGTATGTCCTTCTGGATGGGTATCTTATGTGCAGCCGTAATCGGCGTAGTATTCTCACTTCTTCTTTCTACCTTCTTATTCAGAATGAGAGGTATGTACTTCGCAATTGCTACATGGGTAGTTGCCGAAGCAATCTGTACCTGGTTTAAGAGCTGGGAATTCGTACAGATGGGTTCAGGTATGAAAACAGTTACAAGACCTAAGCCAACCACACTTGATGTTTACATCTGGGCTCTTACACTTTTCGTAATTGCGATGGTAGTTGTTTATGTTCTTCTCAGAACTAAGACCGGTCTTGGTCTTACAGCCATGAGAGACGATACAGATGCTGCTTCATCACTTGGTGTAAATATCGTTATGTCAAAACGTCTTGTTTACATTATTGCTGCATTATTTACTGCTCTTGCAGGTGCACTTTACTGGATCAACAGCGGTACAATTTATCCGGATTCAGGTTTCGATATTAACTGGACAGTAGCGATGGTATTCATCGTTATCGTTGGTGGTATCGGTACTGTAGCAGGACCTATCGTAGGTGCTATCATCTATGTTGTATTAAGCGAAGTATTAGCTAAGTTCCCGGGCTGGTCCAATATCATCCTCGGTGCTATCGCTATCCTCGTTATCGTATTCCTTCCTGATGGTGTTATGGGTACCCTTCAGAAGAAACTTCGTTTCGATATCTTCTCACAGAAGAGATTCTCAGAGCCTAAGGCTAAGAACTCTAAGAAGGCTGCATAAGCAATGGCACTATGTGAAACATGTTCCTATTACTACTATGATGAGGAATATGACGAATACGTATGTGATGTCTATATGGATGAAGATGATATGTCACGCCTTGCCTACAGCGGATATAAAGAATGTCCCTACTGGCGCGACGGCGACGAGTATAAAGTAGTCCGGCATCAGAATTAATCAAAATAAGGCAGTTATGTCTACGGGCATAACTGCCTTTTGGATAAAGGCAGAAATATGAACAGGGAAAGATTAGAAAAGCAGATAGATTTTATCCTTGAACTGGATAAAGAAAAGAGTATAACCAGAAAGAATTTCCTGGCAAATGCATCTCGCCGGGAAAATGATGCGGAACATGCATGGCATCTGGCAGTAAGTGCATTGATCCTTTCTGAGTATGCGAATGAAAAGATCGATGTACTTAAAACCATAGCCATGGTACTTATGCATGATGTGGTTGAAATAGATGCCGGAGACACATATGCATTTGACGAAGAAGGTGTTAAGACTCAGGCAGAAAGAGAAGCAAGGGCTGCCGACAGGCTCTATCATATACTGCCGGAGGATCAGGCAGAAAAATATCTGAATTTATGGTTGGAATTTGAAGAAGGGAAAACTCCTGAGGCGAGATTTGCCCACACACTGGATAACTTCCAGCCTGCCATGTTAAATGA
>JABUTA010000177.1 GCA_021443845.1 Parasporobacterium sp. | reverse complement strand
TGCTGTCCGGATGTGCTGAAATAAAGGTTACCCATCCTATCGGGAAGGACACCATACTTGAAATAAATGATGTAGTATGCTCTACAGGAACGGCAGTTGCCAGAATACTGGAAGCCAGGGAAGAATACGCATCTACCGGAGATGCCGTGTTGTGGACAAGAAAGATCGGAGATGTCACTTTTGCCGAATATGTCAAGGAACAGGCAAAAGATGACATCATGAGGTATACAGCATCCCAGGTGATGGCAGAGAATCTTACGATCTTCATTACCGATGAGGAGTACAGAGCGGCCCAGGCAGACGGACAGAGGCTCTATGAAGAACTTTCAGCCGGATATGATCTTGCTTCATATGACATGAACGTTGATGATGTCATAGACCTGTTCATTAAGAGAAAATATTATGAAAAGGTATATGATAAGCTGTCTGAGAACATAAAAATGCAGATCAGCGAATCTGACACAAAGGCGATTGAAGTGAATTACGTACTGGTGCCCGCCGCAGACGGTCCTGAGGTTGCCGGAAGGGTAAGGTCTGACATTATGAACGGTGATTTTGAATCTGTATGCATGACATACGGATATACTCCGTACATGCATAAGGTAATCACCCGGGGAACAATGCCCCAGTTATTTGAAGATTATGCCTATGCCCTTAAGGATAATGAGATATCGGAAATTGTTGAGACCCAGGACGGATTTTATATTATAGACTGTCTGGAGGACTACCTGGTTACTGAATCGGTTGCCAATAATAACCGTATCATCTCAGATGCCAGAAGAGAAATATTTCAGAATGAATATGAGAAATTTGCCGCCTCAAACAATATGAGGTTCAACACAGCTGTATGGGCAAAATTTGATGTAAGCACCATGGGGTAAGTGAATGAAGATCGTTGACATAGTGGTTCCTGCTTATAATGAGGAGGAGGGGCTTCCTGAATTTTATAAGGTTCTTAAGAAACTGTCTGACAGCCTTTCTGAATTTGAATTCCGCTTTGTATTTGTAAATGACGGAAGCAGTGACAGAACTCTTGATGTGATAAAGGATCTTGCATCCCGTGACAGTATGGTCAGATACATTTCCTTTTCCAGAAATTTCGGAAAGGAAGCTGCCATTTACGCCGGTCTGCAGCATTCGGTGGGAGATTATACTGTTCTGATGGATGCTGATCTGCAGCATCCCCCGGAGCTTATTCCTGAGATGCTTAAGGCTCTGGAATCCGGAGAATGGGATGCCTGCGGCGCCAAGAGAAGATCCGGAACCATGTCCAGATTATTCACATCCGTGAACAATAAAATGTCTACGGTAAAGCTTCAGCCCGGTGCAACAGATTACATGTGCATGAGCAGAAAATTTGTGGAAGCTGTAATGATGCTGTCAGAAAGGCAGAGGTTTACAAAGGGCCTGTTTGCCTGGGTAGGCTTCAGGGTAAAGTGGTTTGATTATGTTCAGAATCCCAGGACCCAGGGAACCAGCAAATGGAAATTCCGGCAGCTTCTGGCATATGCCATGGACGGCATTTCCGGCTTCAGCACCATTCCTCTGAAGCTTGTAACCTGGAGCGGGGCGATTATATGCCTGCTGGCAATCCTCTATATAATCATCACACTCATAAAAACCCTTATATGCGGAATAGATGTTCCGGGTTATGTTACCACACTGGTCATAATCCTGTTTCTGGGAGGGGTTGTGCTGCTGTCTGTGGGTATTCTCGGGGATTACATAGGAAGAATATTCCTTGAGATAAAAAACCGACCTTTGTATATTGCAGAAAGCACAAATATTGAAGAAGAGACAAAAGACCGATGAACTCTGCAAAAACCGTCAACTATCCTATAGGCAGGCAGAAAGGATTTATCAGATACAATCTGCCTGTTATCCTGGCCTTTATCATCCCGGTGCTTATACTTCTCCTGCTGTATGTGGGGAGAAGTGTATTCCCGTTTGGTGAGAACATGTTTCTCAGAAGCGACATGTATCATCAGTATGCCCCCTTTATGAAGGAATTCCAGAGAAACCTGCAGCAGGGCGGAAGCATGCTCTATTCCTGGGATATTGGACTGGGAACCAACTTTATAAGCACATACTCTTATTATCTGGCATCTCCTGCAAACTGGCTGGTGTGTCTTTTTCCGGACACACTCATACCGGAATTCATGAACCTTATGATCATACTGAAATCCGGTGCCATGTCGGCTGTATTTGCCTGGTATCTCAGAAAGAAATTCAGGAAAAACGATATTTCGTTAACCGCATTCGGGTGCTTCTATGCAATGAGCGCATATATGGCAGCCTTCAGCTGGAATGTCATGTGGCTGGACTGCCTGATACTGCTGCCGCTTATAATGAGAGGCCTCGAATCTCTTGTGAAAGAGGGCAGGGTAAGGCTGTATACCATATCCCTGGCGGTATGTATATTTTCCAACTATTACATATCCATAATGATATGTATTTTCCTTGTTTTTTATTTTATATATCTGCTGATATGCGAAAAGAGGAACAGGTCAGTCAGAGCCTGTCTCAGAAGCTTTCTGAATTTTGCATTTTACTCTGTTATTGCCGGCTGTGCTGCCATGGTAGTGGTACTTCCTGCATTATACAATCTGTTCATCACGGCATCTTCCGGGTCAGCATTCCCCAGAAAATTTACGGCATACTATAATATACTGGAGCTTGTGGCCAAGTCGGTCATCAATACGGAACCTGCAGTGTTCAGCGGGCATTTCCCGAATATTTACAGTACCATGGCTTTGTTTGTCCTTGTTCCTGCATACTGGATGTCAAAAAAGATCCCCGCAATGCAGAAAGCGGGAAAGACCGTACTGGTCTGCCTGCTGGCGTTCAGCTTCATGTTCAATATCCCCACATATATATGGCACGGATTCCATTTTCCCAACAGCCTTCCCTGCAGATATTCATTCATATATATTCTGCTGGTTCTGACCATGGGATACGAAGCATTCCTGAATATCAGGAGATTCAGGACAGGTACCCTGGTGCTCTGTGCTGTGGGATCGACGGCAGCCGTGTTCCTGCTGCAGAAGCTGTATCCGGATACGATCACTGTGGAAAATGCCTGCCTGGCAGGGGCTTTCATACTGCTGTATCTTTTGATTGCTGCAATGCTGAGAAGCACCAGACTGCCCCGTATCGCCACTCTGATAATGCTGGTGGTCGTTGCTTCTGCCGAAATACTTATCAATACAAACAACACAGGATATTCCACAACAAGCAGGACTATTTATATGTCTGATAATGAAGCCCTTCAGAAAATGCTGGGCAGGACAGATGACGGGCAGTTTTACAGAGTGGAAAAGGTGAAGAGGAGAACAAAAAACGACGGTGCGTGGCTTGACTACAGAAGTGCATCCATATTTTCATCTACTGCCGTAGCAGGTAATTCTGATCTTTACACTGTACTGGGAATGCAGGGAAAAACCAACTCATATTCTTATTACGGACATACTC
>JABUTA010000176.1 GCA_021443845.1 Parasporobacterium sp. | reverse complement strand
TTCTTTTCTATTGAAAAGCATTTAAGTGACATCACCACAAGTGGATTCTTCTTTTTTTCCTGTATCGCCAGACAGATTAAATAATAAGCTGTACCACATACAAATCCGAATGATGTCGCAATGGCTGCACCTGTGGTTCCCATGTTCAAAAGTACAATGAGTATCCAGTCAAACAAAATGTTGACGCCATTTCCCAGGGCCATACCTATGGCTGCCTCTTTGATCAGTCCTATGGAGCGAAAAGTATGTACTGATCCATTGGCAACCATGGTGGCCGATGTTCCTACGAATATCCATTTCAGATAGTCGCATGTATAAACCATATTTTCAGAGTCTGCACCTGCGATAGCTGCAATCTGATTTGTAAAGATCAAGCCAAGGACCATAACGATTACCCCGACAATGACCATCGCGTAGGTACAGAAATTTAAGCATTAGGCGGATTCTTTCACCTTTCCTTCACCGATCAATCTGGCAATTACAGAGCCTCCGCCCATGCCGAATATGCAGGCAATAGACATCATGATCAGCAGGACAGGAACGCTCAGTGTAACTCCGGCAATCATTGCCGGTTCCTTTGTAAGTGCAACAAAATAAGTATCCACAATATTATAGATTAATGTTGTCAGGGAACCCAGCATTGCTGGAATACCCAGTTTTAAAACTTCTTTGGAGATGTTCTTTTCTTCAAATACATTCGTCATTTCATGGCCACACTATTTGATCAGTGCCTTTGAGCGAAGAAGACTCTCAAGCTTATCCATTGTAGGACCGTACTCCATTCCAAGGAATCCATCATATTCAAGCTCATTAATCTTTTCAGTAAGGAATGGATAGTTCACTTCTGATCTCTCAATTTCATTACGTCCGTATGAACCAGCAGCATGGAAATGTCCAATACGATCAATATTCTTTGAGATTGTCTCATAAAGATTTCCTTCTGTAATCTGTTGATGATAGATATCGTAAAGAATTTTGATATTTGGAGTATTGAGAACCTTCATCATAAAGAATGCATCATGTGAATCTAATGGGAACACACCAGCATGATCAACCTTTACGTTAACAGGCTCAATTAAAAGTTTTACTCCTGTACCTTCAAGAATCTTATCTGCTTCCTTTAATGTTTCAATTGTCTGGTCCATAAATGTCTGCTCTGAGATAAACATTCTTGAATGCCCTAATGAACAGAAAAGATTTCTACAGTCCAATTTCTTTGCAGCTTCAATACTATCCTTTAAGTCAGCAAGGAACTGATCCTTCTCTGAAGCAGCACCAAGGCACTCAACCTTTGTCATCATTGTAGCAACTTCAAGTCCTAACTCATCCTTCTTTGCCTTAATTGCATCAAGGTCATCATTCCACCACTGTAAAATCTCGATTCCATCATATCCAGCTTCCTTAACAGTCTCCATAGCTGCAAGATACTCTTCTGTTGTCATCTGATATCCCCATCTTCCGAAGAAAATATCAACCATTACTGATAATTTCATTTGTCATTTCTCCTTTTTTTAATCTTAAAATATACGAATTCTTATCTCTTACTTATATATTGGAGATAAAATATTATCGATATACCATTTAGAAAGAAGCATAGCTGCTAAGTTATCTGGTGCTCCATCTGCTTCAACAGTAGCCCATCCACTAAAATTATGCTCTTTCATCTTCTCATAAAGTCCTGTCATATTTACACAGCCGGCACCAAGTTCATAGAACCAACGTTTTCCTTCATCATCATATTCAGCTCCAGCTTTAAATCTTTCAGACTCAGGAAGGCTCTTCTTGTTAGTATCCTTTAAGTGCATGTATTTTACTCTATCATGCCATCTATCATAGAAATCTACAATATCAACACCCATAATTGAAACCTGAGCAGTATCAAGACAATACTTAACATATCTTGGATCTGTTAACTCAAGAAGCTTCTCGTGATTGCTTAAGTTTACTGCACACCAGAACTCGTTGTGAATAGATACATCGATTCCCTTTTCAGCTGCCATCTTACCAACTTCATTTAAAGCTGTTGCAACATTCTGTAACTGCTCATCGCTTAATGGACCAGTTCCGAAATACTGTCCTGCAGGCATGATAATCAAAGTCTCTGCATTTAACTCGGCAAGGTCATCGATTATTTTCTTCTGCATTGCAAGAATTCCAGGAAGATTCTCAGCATTTTCAGATCCCATATTGATACTGAATCCACCAGTTACTTTTTCAATTCCCCTCTTCTGAATAAATTCAGAGAAATTCTTTAATGAGCCAAACTGCATTTTGATGAAATCAATCTGATACCAAACCAACTCAATTCCTTTATATCCTGCTGTTGAAAGATATTTTAAAATATTGTCCCAATCCATAAAATATCCGTTTGCTGTAAAATCCTTGTCATACCATTCGCCAAGGTTATTGATCTCCTTGAATTTAGGGATGCCCCACATATTCATCTGAAAGCTATATTTAATATTTTCCATTTTCACACCCCTCCTTATACAAAGTTTTTCTTCTTATATGCCTGCATTTTCATCATAATCTTCTCGATGTTAAATGCTTCCTTGGATTCCATAGTCATCCAGTCATCGTAGCCAGCTTCCTTAAGAGCATTGTATGCTTCAACCATATCTAATTCGCCCTTACCAAAAGAACAGTAAACACGCTGCTGCATTCCTTCCTGAGGTGCTTCTGGAAGTGGAGTTGCAAAACATCCAGTTTTATCAACAAATTCGCAATCATCCATCTTAACTGCACCAAGTCTTCCAGCATATTTTTTTATCATAGTTACAGGATCAACACCAGCAATGTAAAGCTGAGTCATATCTGGGCTGTATAAAACAGTTTCTGGAAGTTTTGCCATAAGAGAATCTACTAATTCTCCACGGAATAAACCATAGAACTCATTTCTAATAGATAATGTTACACCAGCCTTCTGAGCCATCTCATCCATTTTGATGATAGTCTCAGCCATTCTATCCTCAAAATGTTCAAGTATGTCCGAATCATGGAAGATTCCCATTGTCATACCAAACATTGGTGAAGGTGAGAAAATTAAGTTCTTGCATCCAGCCTCAGCGAGAACTCCAATTGTCTCCTCAGCAAGCTCTAAACATTTATCAAAAAACATTTCTCTTGGAAGGTTCATATCAAGCATAGACAATAATACATTCTGTGCTGTAATGTGTAATCCTGAAAGTCCATCCTTAATTCCGCAATCCTGAAGGAACTTCTGGAAATTAGCAGCTGAACCATATTTTGAGCGAATTGCCTCTGCACAAACAGGTGCAGCTCCTCTTCCACCGTTAAATGACCATGCCTGGAATGGAATTTCAATTCCGTCATATCCACATACACCGATCATTTCATACATTTCATTCCAATACCATAACGCAAGGTACGATTCACAGCCTGTTGTACCCATACTAAATGAATATTTCATCTTAATTCTCCTTTATAAATCAATTACTTTTCTGTTTCAAAAGTT
>JABUTA010000175.1 GCA_021443845.1 Parasporobacterium sp. | reverse complement strand
TTTAAATTTGTTTTTGTACCTAATCCCATGTGCACATCTAGCTCCTCAGACTCTCTGCTCCAAGTACCGAAGATAAAGGCTTTCTTTCTATAAGCCGTAGGAGAAGCATAGCCCTGTGCATCAGTTACATTAATATCATAGAAGTCCTTTACAATGTTATCATAGAGGCTCTTCATCATATTAACTCTCTCCTCCTTTATCTTGGTGGCTTTCTCTATATCAGCATCAGTACTTAGCTTGAAGTTTACAAACTCATCTAAAGGAGTATTCTTAAGTACATCCAGCTTCCTGTCAAACACTATCTTCAGATTGCTGATTATATTAGACTTGACTCCTTCAAAGTCCTTAAGATAGAATGTCCTTGAATAACCATCTGAGACTCTCCTGCCTTCATAATCTACAGCCGTTGCGTCACCTCGTACTCCAGGAGCGTGAACCTGTGCCATACGCTTCTGTAAATCCTCCATGTCCTTATAGAAAGCCATATCAGTTATAAGAAGCTCCATTATCTGTGTAGTTGCAAAGGCATCATTCCATATAAACTTCTCAAGATTTACATCAAATCCTTCACCTTCTGTTATACCGTGAACTCCCTTAAGTGCCTCATATACACCTCTGTTCTTATAGTTCTGGATAATCCTCTGAGCCTTATTTTCAAGATGAGCTACTATCTCAGTACGGATAAGACTGTTAAGAGCGACTTCATCAATATCATTCTCAGCCTTAAGCTTCACATTAAGGAGCTTTCCTAAGTTAGTGCCAGCCTGACTACCTTCAGCAAGTCCATACTTATCATTAGCATTAAGGAAATCATTGAGGAAATCAAGGAATACAAACCTGCCTCCGTTAGTATCAAAGTTCTTTATGAAACCAGCATCCTTCTTATTAAGGTTTCTCTTGCGTACAGTATCTATTCTTGAGAGCTCCTGGAAGAATACCGTCATCATTCTGTCAGCTATTACATCCTTGAAGTTCGCACCCATTTCAGCATAGAATGTTATGAACTCCGCAGCAGGCTTATTTGACAGCATAGGTACTCTGAACTTAGCTTTGGAATTTTCCTTACCTTTACCAGCATCGAGACTGAAGAACTCTGTAACCAGTGATATTATATACTGATTAGGAGTAAGGTCCTTCATATAGTTTCTGCCGTCATTGTTGAGCTCCATACTATGCCTGAATATCTTTCTTGCTTCAGGGTCTTTCATAAGTCTCTCTAACCAAGGGCTCCTCCATCCACTTCTGATATCGTCGGTATTCTGGTCCTTGAACCAAGGGAAATTACCGTATTCATTCTGCATGAAATCCTCAAATTCCTGTTGCTCTGCCTCAAACTTTTTGAATAGCTTGGTAGTATAGCTTGGAGTAATATAGGACTGATACATCTTACCACTGTCATATATTGAGTCAAGATGCATATTCTGCAATCTCTTTGTAAGAGGTTCAATAAGCTTGGTAAGGTCACCTTTTATACCTATGGTCTTACCATTTACCGAAGTCATCTCCAGTGGCTTGTAGTCCCTGTTATTCTTATTGGCTTCAATATCACTATATATATTCTCAGCGCTGATAGAGAAGTTGGTTATTTCCTTCTTGCTGAGAAGCTCCCTTACTGTATCAATATCTACAGGATAACCTAACAGGTTAGCTATATCCTTGACTGCATTGTATATCTTATCAACCTCGCTGCTACCAATCTTTTCAGATATCTCAGCCATAGTATTAAACTTAGCAAAAAGACCTCTTCTTGCATCCATCAATACTTTCTTACTGGTCTTGAACTTATTCAGGTTCTCCTGATTTACAGTACCTTCAGCCTTGAACAACGGATGAGCATCAGTTATTATCATACTCTTGATATCTGACAGGATTCCCTTCATAAGAACTTTCTCATTCAAAGGCTTGGTTCTATATATCCTGTTACCATCCTTATCATATTCAACAGTAGTGGCACTATAAGACTGGAAATGCTTGTTCATTACACTGAAGAAAGCACTCTGGAAGTCAGTATATAGACCTGGATTTATACCTTTAGCAAGCATAGCTTCCCTGTCTATCTTTTCCAATACCTGAGATACCCAAGGGTCTGTTCCTTCGTGCTGTCTTAATCTGTGTACCATATCAGACAATGTTATACAGCCCTGGCACCAGTTAAGTATAGACCTGGTCACCTGCTGGATAGGTACTACCTCAGGTAATCCAAGTACACCTTTCAGAGTATTGCCATTCTTATCAGTGACAGTTAGCATAGACAGCTCGTTTCTCACTTCCTGAGACATCTTGTTGATGATGTCCTCAGTCTTTGAATCAATCTGCCACTTCTCTGCTATACTGCCCTCATTCTCCTGTACTGACTGTATATCTCTTGCAGAGTTATAGTCAATAGGTTCTGATACACCTTCCTCAGCCTTGGCAGCATTATATTCATCATAGCTTATATGGATACCTTCATTGATAGACAGCTGGTCTGCTCCAAGATATAATACTGCATCAAGATTCTCCTGAATTACCTTAGCCTTAGCCAAGTCTTTTCTTGACATATTCAGCTTATTCTCCACCATAAGAGCTCCTACAGTATCCCTTACAAGATTCTCAATACCTATTGCATTGATTATGTCCTTCCTGCTCATAAAGGTAGGGTCAAGCTTCTTTGTACCTAGAGAGTCCCTGTAGTCTCTATTTATCTTAAGAGAGTTAAGCCAGGCATTATAGTCAGACTTCTTTAATTCAGTGTTCTTCCTATTAGGGTCATTTATAAGCTCGGTGAGTTTCTTGCTTATATAGCACATAAGCTTATTTGAGATATCCCTTGCCTCAGTAGATGAGAGCTTATCACTATATAGAAGCTTATGTATGACATCGTATCTTCTTGTAATATGATTAAGCTCCTTCTTCATCTCAGGACTAAGGTTCTCTATTGCAGGATTAACAGTCTCAACAGGAGTAATTTCCTTAGTAGAAAAGTCTTTCTGTGCAGCCTTTTCAAGGTCCTGTGCAGTCTTCTCATAGACACTTCTTATGGCTGCCATACCAGCATCATTAATCTGTCTTGTACCTATACCTGCAAAGTTATCTGTAGTTATAGTAGGAGTCTCAGGACACTCAAACCATACACCATTGACATTTCCCCACCACTGGTTAGTGGATTGGTCAAACACATATACTGGCTTACCTTGCTGTAAAGCCATCTCTACAGCCCATCCTGTTCCTCCTGATACCTGCTTCTTCAGAGCCTGTCTCTTATCATCTTCCTTATTGCTGAATCTGTCACCTGGATTATCAAACTTCTCTGCTATGGCAAATACCATCTCAGCATTACTTGCCTGTGCAGCATCCCTTACAAGTCTTGAGTCCTTTACCTGAGCGCCTTGATTCAATCTTCCCATAGCATAGCCAGCTCTCGTAGCAAGTAACTGTCCTTGCACTCTCTCCTCATCTGTTATAGGAGTATTCCTGAAAGGAGGAAGCTTCTCTGCATCAGTCTCAGCCTCATCATAGTAATTCTTGAAAGGCACTCCAAACTCAGCACCTACCTTAGCCCATACATAGTCACTTCCTATAGCTCCTCCACTATGTCCTACCCTGTCATTAAGTGCACCGTTAGGATTGATTTCTATTATATTGGAGAAGAGCCTCTTTGTACTGTCAATAGCTACCTTG
>JABUTA010000174.1 GCA_021443845.1 Parasporobacterium sp. | reverse complement strand
AAAGTTTATTCCGGAAGATATGTGACCTACCATCTGCTTTCAAGGGATTTTGAACTTCCTGAACTGAAGCTCCTTGTTGATGCAGTCCAGTCCTCCAGGTTCATTTCCGAGAAAAAATCCCGGGAACTCATTAATAAGCTGGAAAAGCTGGTAAGCCGCCACGATGCAGACAAGCTTCAGAGGCAGGTGCTTATATCCGGCCGGGTAAAGAGCATGAACGAAAGCACATATTATGCTGTAGACTGCATACACAATGCCATCAGCATGAACCGTCAGATCAGTTTCCAGTATACGACCTGGAATGTAAACAAGCAGGAGGAATTAAGAAGAAACGGCAAATGGTATGTCATCAGTCCCTGGCATCTGTGCTGGGATGATGAGAACTATTATCTTATCGGGTATGATGAGGAAATAGGTAAAACCCGGCATTTCCGTGTGGATAAAATGAAAAGCCTGAAGATTCTGGACACTGACAGGGCAGGCAGGGAACAGTACAAAAAATTTAATCCCTCAGTCTACACAAAAAAGCTGTTCGGAATGTTCTCCGGACAGGAGGTAAATGTTACTCTGGAAGGTGACAATTCCATGGTCGGTGTCATTATTGACCGTTTCGGCAAAGACATACCTCTGAGGATGATCGATGACAGCCATTTCAGGGCCCACGTTGATGTGGCCGAAAGCCCTCAGTTCTACGGCTGGCTCATGAGCCTGGCTCCCGGCATTAAGGTTACTCATCCCGAAAGTGTTGTAAAGGAAATGAAAAACCGTATAGACAGCCTGAATGATATATACAGATAATCTCAGCTGACCTGATCAGCTGAGATTATGAAGGATCCCTATTGAAATATATTTATCAAGTATTGCCCTGAAGTCCGTGGCTTCATTGGCATTCTCATGGTAACGTCCGTTTACCGTCAGCCTTATGCCTCCCCCCGGAAGCGGCTCCTCGGAATAGGTATCGTCGTAGAATGAATTTTCATCTACCGTCCTGCCCCTTAATATGCCCTTCAGCTCATTCAGAGAGCAGTCAGGAAAATTCACATTCCACACCTGGTTTTTAGGCAGAGGCTGTTCCATAAGCTCCTCCAGCACTTCTTTCAGATACCTGTCGGTAACTTCATGGCTGCTGCCGATGCCTTCTGAAAGGGCTATTGCCTGTATCCCCATGCAGGAAGCTTCAAGGGCTGCCCCTGCAGTAGCAGAATATTGAAGGTCAAAGCCGCAGTTATATCCGAAATTTATTCCGGAAAGTACTATGTCCGTATGGTTATCCATAAAATTCTGCACGCCGAAACGAATGCAGTCAGCAGGGGTTCCGGTAGTTTTGAAGGCATGAACACCCTCCACCGGAAAATCTGCAGGAAATACGTCTATGGTGGATCTCAGCGTTATCCTGTGGGACATGGCGCTGCACTGCTCCGCCGGGGCAATTACCCATACTTCTCCAAAGTCCTTAGCCGCCCGGGCCAGTCTTACTATCCCATCGGCATTTATGCCGTCATCATTTGTTACCAGTATTCTTCTCATACTTAACTGTTCTCCTCAAAATAAAAGCATCACTGCAATGGAGGCTGCTATAGCCGGCCCCAGGGGCTGCCTTTCATTTCTGCCCGCTCCTGTGATAATAAACTGTATGATAATTGCCGCACAGGACAGGAGTATCATATATATACCCTTTTCAATTCCCAGAAACAAGCCTGCTGCACACATCAGCTTGATATCACCGGCCCCCAGCATATTCCTGCCGGCTGTCAGCCTTCCGATAAATAATGCACCCAGAGGCAGTACAAGGCATATCAGCGCTCCGGATATACCCTGAATCAGCTTTTCCGGAATATTGCTTTCAAATGGAAGGAATGCCGTCCAGATAAAAGCCAGAGACACCGTATATTTACCGGGAATCTTCATTTTTTCGGAATCTGTGATACCTATACAGGCAAGGATCATTATCAGTGCCCAGTTTCTCAGGGCAGTCATTCCCGGTCCCCACACCCATGCCGAAAGAATTCCCGCAATGCAGACCCCTGCACAGAACATGCATCCTGCCCCGCCCTGCATACGATATTCTTTTTCAACGGCTGCTGTTCCTGTCAAATCATGCCTCCTGCATAGTTTGAATACATATCTGCTTACCGGCTGCTGCTTCCGATAAAGAAAGAGCAGCTTATGTCCACCGCTCTTTCATATTTCCCCTTATTGATTTTCCGATACCGCATCAGCTGAGTCCTTTTCTTTACTCAGTTCTTCCTGTTCCAGTACACGATACGCGACTTTTCCGATCATGGTCGTGGGGAGGCTGTCCCTGAATTCGATATCATAAGGCATTGCATATTTCGCTATATTTTTCCTGCAATAAGATAATATTGCTTTTTTTGTTTCATCACCGGGAGTAAATCCGGGTTCCAATACTACGAAAGCCTTGACCTTCTGGATTCTGTAAGGATCCGGAACACCTATTACACAGCTCAAGTGGACCATTTCATGAGAATCCAGGATATTTTCCATCTCAGCCGGGTAAATATTATAGCCGGAGCTGATGATCATTCTCTTGATCCTGCCCCGGAAATATACAAAACCTTCCTCGTCCATATATCCCAGGTCTCCGGTATGGACCCATCTGTGTCCGTCCGAATGTATCCTTATGGTGCTGTCGGTTTCATCCGGATTGTTAAGATATCCCTTCATTATGGTAGGACCGGTTACGACGATCTCCCCTTCTTCCTTTGGAGACATCTCAATATCCGTTCCGGGCTGTACGATTTTGAAATATGTATCCGGGAACGGTATGCCTATACTGCCCTCCTTGAACATGGTGGGAGGTGTCAGACAGCATGCATTGACTGTTTCCGTAGCGCCATAACCTTCCCTCACCTGCACAGGCGAGCCGTGGTCATACAGGAATCTGTCTATTCTTCTCTTCAGGTCGATGCTCAAGGAATCACCGCCGGAATATACACCCTTCAGTCTGCTGAGGTCCGCATCCGCCATGGAAGGCTCCTTCAGGATTGCCTCGTAGAGTGTCGGAACCCCGGCAATGAAGTTGCATTTATTTTTTGTAATAAGCTTTGAATAACTCTTAGGGGTAAAACGGGGTACCAGGGAACATGCACCCCCGCTCATCAGCATGGAATGAATACATACACCCAGTCCGAATCCGTGAAATACCGGCATGGCAGCCAGCATTACATCACCTGGGCGGAACATGGGATTGGTCGAAAGTATCTGTGCTCCCAGAGCATTAAAATTGTAATTGGTAAGCTCTATACCCTTTGTTCTGCCTGTTGTGCCCCCCGAGTAAAGAATTACAGCAGTATCATCAGGTTCCGTATCTGTCTGATAATCCCACTTCCAGTAATTGCTGTAGCCAAGGAACCTTTTCCAGGTGATTACCGGAGCGTCCCGGGGAATCTTTGTTATCTTTCTTCCCTCCGTCAGCATGTAGCCTGTCCTGATAACCGGCGAAAGCTCATCCTTGATGCTGGCGATCACTACATTAAGAAGCTTGGTATTTCGTCTTATGGCTTCAATCTTGTTATAGAACTGATCCAGGGTAACTACTGTTACACTCTGGGATATGTTAATGAAAAACTCCAGTTCATTTTCGGCAGAAAGCGGATGTACCATGCTTGATACTGCTCCTATGCAGCTGAGTGCATAAAAGCTGTACAC
>JABUTA010000173.1 GCA_021443845.1 Parasporobacterium sp. | reverse complement strand
TCATATCTTCTTCAAAAGCTATATTACTGTTATCCAGCCTCTGTCTGGCATCTTCTATCAGGCGTTCGTCAAGTCCCAGCTTACCGGATATGGCAAAGGCATTGCTCTTTCCTGGAAGTCCTATCAGCAGCTTATAGGTAGGCCTCAGGGTCTCCACATCAAACTCGCAGCAGGCATTCTGAACCCCGGGTGTAGTCATGGCAAACACTTTCAGTTCAGAATAATGAGTTGTAGCCATACATCTTGCCCCGTACTGGTGAAGCCTGGTCAATATGGACTGAGCCAGGGCTGCCCCTTCTGTCGGGTCTGTTCCGGAGCACAGTTCATCCATAAGCACCAGAGAATCCCTGTCAGCCTTATCCAGTATCCGGATAATATTCTTCATATGGGATGAGAATGTGGACAGGCTCTGCTCAATGGACTGCTCATCACCTATATCTGCATATATTTCCTCAAACACACACATGGAGGAACCGTCCAGTGCCGGGATATGCATGCCCGCCTGTCCCATAAGGCACAGAAGGCCGGTGGTTTTAAGGGATACCGTCTTGCCGCCGGTATTAGGACCCGTAACGATAAGCATTTCAAAATCCTTACCTATAGTGACATTTATGGGAACCGCAGTCTTTACAGGGAGCAGGGGATGTCTGGCCCTTTTAAGCTCAATATATCCTCTGTCATTAAAATCAGGAGCATTTCCCTTAATGCTTTCGGAATATCTTGCCTTGGCAAGAATGAAATCCAGTTCCACCAGATACCGGTAGTCATCCTTCAGCAGTTCTGCCTTTGCTGCTGCCTGATTGGACAGGTGGGCAAGTATGACCTGGATTTCCTCTGCTTCTGCCAAAGACAGTTCCTTCAGGTCATTATTAAGCTTTACAACAGCCATGGGCTCCACAAAGACAGTAGACCCTGAGCCTGACTGGTCGTGGACCATTCCCGGTACATGGCTCCTGTGTTCCTGCTTTACGGGAATACAGTAGCGTCCGTTCCTCATGGTGACTACACTGTCCTGAAGATATGTCTTCATGGATGAAGCTGTTACAAGATTGGTAAGAGTCTTCTGTATCTGGGATTTTGTGACATTCTGCTTTCGCCTTATGTCCTTCAGCTTTGGGGACGCATCGTCAGCTATTTCATCCATACTGATGATACAGCGCCTTATCTCCCCGCAAAGCATCTCACAGGGATCCAGTGCAATATAATATCCGCTGAGGGAATCCTCCGGAGTTTCGTCATTCTCCGGCGCAAGAAACTTCCTTACTGAGCCTGCAGTTTCCAGGGTATCCGCTATCTGAAGCAGGTCCTCACAGGCCAGTATGGCTCCTATATCCAGCCGCATTACACAGGGCCTTATGTCCTTAAGCTGATGGAATGAGGGGCCGGCCTTCCTCCTCAGCCTGCTTACTGCGTCTGTAGTCTGTATCTGTGCCGTTCTTATTGCCTCCAGATCCGTGACCGGCAGCAGTTCCCGGCACATACGGGCACCTGCATCGGAACCGGCATGCTTTGCCAGAATCTCAACTATCTTGTCATATTCTAATGTGTGAAGTACTTTTTCGTTCATATGTCTTTTGTTATATGTGACGCACAGAAAAATAAGCTGATGCGCAGAAAAACATATACTGTCAATACATCCCCCGCAGATGTATTACATGATGCGGAGGATGCTGTATGATAACGTGATCGGTCCTGATGGCATATTAAACCGTAGGTCTCAGGTTGCTTTCAAAAAGTTTATTGAATCCCAGCCAGGTGCTGCCCTCTGTCTGTGCTGCGCTGTTATCCAGTATTTCGGCAAATGCTTCCAGTTTTGCATCTGTATTATCCGCAAAATTCAGGGCTACCGCCTCCATAAGAGCCGGCTTTTTCGGTGAGCCGTATTCAAATTCACCATGATGGGCCAGAATACAGTGTTTCAGCTGACTTGCCTTAACAGCAGGAAATCCCTTGATCTGGCTGATCTTGGCCCCTACCATTTCAACGCCCATAACGATATGTCCCAAAAGCTGCCCCTCATCGGTATATTCGTTAGCAGGAAATGTGGATAATTCCTTTACCTTGCCTATATCATGACAGAGAGCCCCGCAGATGAGAAGATCATGATCCAGCATGGGATATGCCCTGCAGTAGAACTGACACAGATCACACACCGCTACAGTATGCTGGAGAAGTCCTCCCACAAAACCATGATGGATGGTCTTTGCTGCGGAATGAGCCTTGAATCTTTTTATGAATTCTTCATCTTCCACAAATATGCTGTCCATCAGAAGCCTGTAATACGGGGTCTTTACTGATTCCACGTGAGCCAGAAGCTCCTTATACATGGTTTCTATATTTCTTTTGGAAACAGGCAGATAATCTGCGGGATCATATGACCCTTCCGATGCCTTACGGGTTCGGTCTATGGACAGCTGGAGAGCACCGTTGTAAACTGACACTCTTCCGTGGATCTCCACATAGTCATTTACATCAAAGTCCCCTATGCCCATGTTGTTGGGATCCCATATCTTACAGTTCAGAGTTCCTGTCTTGTCTGCCAGAGTTACATTTTCATAATCCTTGCCCCCCTTTGTCTGGGCAAGATTTTTCTGTTTGCACAGATAAATACCGGTGATATTGTCACCTTCATGCATTTCGTTAATAAATCTCATGCTGTTATCTTTCTGTTGTTAATATGTTTTTATTATTTAAGGGTGCTGATAAAATGCTTTATCCTGCTCAGTGCTTCCTTCAGTTCATCAAATGAATAAGCATAGGAGATTCTGATAAAGCCTTCTCCGCAGGCTCCGAAAGCAGTGCCCGGTACTACTGCCAGCTTCTCAGCCTCCAGAAGTCTGTTGGCAAATTCCTCTGATGTCATGTCAAGGCTCTTTATGCAGGGGAATACATAAAATGCTCCGAAGGGTTCAAAGCAGTCTAGACCCATTTCATTAAGTGAATTGACAACATATCTGCGCCGCTGGTTGTAGGATTCCCTCATAACTGCAATATCCTGGTCCCCGTTCTTAAGGGCTTCCAGCCCGGCATACTGTGATGTGGTGGGAGCGCACATGATGGCAAACTGATGAAGCTTGACCATCTGGGACACTATCAGCTGAGGGCCTGCCACGAAGCCAAGTCTCCAGCCTGTCATTGCATATGCCTTTGAAAATCCGTTAATTACAACGGTTCTTTCCCTCATGCCCGGAAGGGCTGCGATGGACACATGTTCTCCGGAATAGGTAAGTTCTGCATAAATTTCGTCTGATATTACATAGATATCCTTCTCAATACAGATTTTTGCTATGGGTTCAAGCTCCTCCCTGGTCATTACAGCTCCTGTGGGATTGTTCGGAAATGCCAGCATAAGTATCCTGGTCTTATCTGTTATGGCATCCAGCAGTTCCTCTGCTGTAAGCTTGAACTCGTTTTCTGCCTTCAGGGGAATGGTAACCGGAACCGCACCGGTCATTGCCGCACATGGAACATATGATACATAACAGGGCTCCGGAATGATAACCTCGTCCCCCGGATCTGCCATGGCTCTTAATGCCATATCGATGGCTTCTGAACCGCCTACTGTTATGAATGTCTCTGTCTTCGCATCGTAAGTTATGCCCTGTCTTCTCTGATAATAATTGGCCACTTCCTGCTTCAGCTCGGGAAGTCCTGCATTGGAAGTATAGAAGGTGCGGCC
>JABUTA010000172.1 GCA_021443845.1 Parasporobacterium sp. | reverse complement strand
ATTCTTGACTGTCCGACACGAGGCGTTGATATCGGTGTTAAGGCAGCCATGTACAGCCTTATTAATGAGATGCGAAAAGCAGGTAAATCAATAGTAATGATTTCCGAAGAACTTACAGAACTTATCGGTATGTCAGACAGACTACTCATTCTAAAGGATGGGGAACTTGCGGGAGAATTCTTCCGCAGTCCGGAACTGGATGAAAATGCCATTATTGATGTAATGATTTAAGGAGGCGCGCGAATGAATACTGCAGCTAAAACCGATAATAAACCTAAAGCTGTTAATGCAAGGCTTATCGGAAATATCGCACCTTATGCCGGACTGGTATTGGTAATAGCCATTTTCGCATTACTTACCAAGGGAGCGCTTCTGTCCGCTACCAACCTTCAGGCTCTGGCTAACAGTGTTATTGTTACAGCCCTGTGCACCATCGGATCGGTATTCGTATTCGGTGCAGGCTACTTCGATATGTCGGTAGGCGGAACTTTATGTCTGTCTGCTGTACTTGGCGGAATGGTAACAGTTTCTTCAGGAAGCCTTATACTGGGATTCGTAGTAATCCTGGCAGTATCGGTCGTTTTAGGACTTATTAAGGCTCTTCTGGCATCCTATGTAAATGTACCGTTCTTCATTTTCACCATTATCCTTTCATCAATCTTTACTGCATTGGTACTGGTAATAATGGGTAAGGAGACAACACTTTCTCTTTCAAATGCTGTAACACCGATTAAAGAATTCAGCTTTTTAGAGATTTCCATAATTAATGTTATCGTCCTGGTTTTATTCTTCGTATTTTGTCTTATTGCATTTAACTACACACCGATAGGACTTAATGCCAAGAATTTAGGCGGAAATAAATTTGCCTCAACCCAGAGCGGTATCTCTACTGTAAAGACTACATTTACCGTATTTATCTTCGGAGCTATAGGTGTTGCCCTGGCTGCATTCCTTCTTATGATCAGGACAAGAACAGTTATGGCTACTATGGCCGGCGGCGTAGGAAATGACGTTATGGTTGCCCTGGTTCTCGGAGGAATGCCATTATCCGGCGGACCTCGTTCCAAGATCAGTGCAGGTATTATAGGAGCTGTTACAATTACGGTACTTAACAGCGGACTTACAATACTTGGACTTACCACAGGTCAGATTCAGATCTGTCGTGGTATTGTGTTTATCGTGGTTGTTTTGGTATCCAGCTTAAGCTACAGAGGAAAGCTGTTACCGAGATAATAAATTTTTTCATTAAGTTGTTTATTATTTAGGAGGAAAAGAAAATGAAAAAAATCATAGCACTCGTGCTGTCACTTGGCATGATTGTATGCATGCTCGCAGCTTGCGGCGGAAGCGCTTCTACAGAGCAGCCTGCTGAATCACAGGCAGCTGAAGGCGGAGCACCTGCAGCAGAAGCTCCTGCTTCAACACTTGACGGCACATGGCCTGCTGAAACAGTTAAAATCGGTGTTGTTACATTTGACACATCAGATGAAAACTACCTTGGCGTTCAGGAATACTATGAGTCACTTAAGAAATCATTTAATGTTGAATTCATGTATTCAGAGTCAATTGCAGATGCTGATGCAGAATTCAAGTTCATCGATGCATGTGCAGCTGCAGGATGCAAGGGTATCATTGCATACTACAACGTTGCAGGTGCTGAATCAATGAAGGCAGCTACAAGCAAGGGAATGTACTACTGGGGCACAGAACAGTACTACGATGACATGAAGAATGATCCTTACTATGCTGGATGCTACACATTTACAGATCCTGCAGATCCTACAGGTATGAACGGTGACTACCTTGGTGGATACGAACTTGGCTATGCTATGGGCAAGCAGGGACGTAAGCATGTTGTATTCTGCTCAGGCGGCGCAGCATTCGGTGTTCAGATGTTCATCGACCGTCAGGACGGTTTCTTCGCAGGTATTGCAGCAGCTCAGGCTGAAGGCTCTGACATCGTTTGCGATCCTGAAAAGGACGTTATCGCAGGCTGGCCGGGAACAGATGAGTTCTCAGCAGCTCAGACAGCAGCTCTTGCAGCTGACTACGATGCAGTTGCATCATCATTCAACGTAGCTATGTGGTTCCAGCCCGTTATGGAATCAGGAAAAGACATTAAGCTTGCTTCTATCGGCCGTGTAGGCGATACCTACAAAGGTTTCGTAGATATGGGCGTTGTTACAGCACTGGTTTATGACTGTGAAGAGACTGTATTCGGTGTAGCTATTCCCAACATCCTTAACAGCATTACCGGTCACACTGAACTGGTTCGTAATGAAGACGGTACTGCACTTTGCAACTATACACAGCGTTGGGCTGTAACTGATGCTGAGTCATTCGGTAAGATTTATGATTACCATGCAGAAGGCAAATTCTTCGTATCACCTGAAGAACTTGCAGCAGTATGCGGCGATCTTAATCCCGATGCAACACTTCAGGACGTTGTTGATACATACAACTTAAGCCTTGAAGATGCACTTGCAAAAATCAAATAATTAGTTTTTCTTTCCGGAGGCGGAGCCTTCCGTCTCCGGAGTTTTAAGACCTGAATTACGAAAGAGGGTTTACTCATGAAGGCAGCAAAGCTTTTAAAAAATATCGGTATGACACTGGTTCTTCCTGTAGGTGTGTATCTGTTTTTCTTCATACTCTGCAACTTAACAGGACATCCCGGATTCGGTGTTGGAACTGACCTTACAAATATCATATTCACAGCGGTTTATTCCGGTCTTATTGCCCAGGCAATGTCCATCAACCTTACCACAGGTCGTTTTGACTTTGCATTAGGTGCTGAGCTGGTTATGGCAGCTATCATCGGCGGAAACATTGCCGGAAAGATCAATGCAGGTCCTTTCGGAATGCTGGCTATCATCGTAGCTATCGCCGTATGTATCGGAGCTGTTTCCGGTCTGGTATATGTTTTACTGGGACTTCCTCCCATGGTAGTTTCACTGGGCCTGGCCATGATTTATGAAGCCATCGGATTTATGGTTAATAAGTCAAAAGGTGTTACTCTGGTAGGCAGGATGGATATGCTTATATTCTCCAAGTTCCCCAATAACCTTATTCTGACAGTTATCGTACTGGCTCTTCTTGTAATCGTTTATGATTATTCCAAGATCGGCTACAACCGTCGTGCTCTTCAGGGCGGACAGAAGATTGCTGTAGATGTAGGTATTAAAGAAAAGAAAAATGCTGTTTACTGCTACATGATTGCAGGTGCTCTTATGGGTCTTGCAGCCTGTGTATATCTCAGCAAGTACGGCATGGTTTCTCCTGAAACAGGCTTAAGCTCATCATCATATTTCATGAGCGCATTCCTTCCCATGTTCATCGGCGGTGTATTCGGTAAATATTCCTCATACCCCATAGCCATATTCATGGGTGCGGTTGTACAGGCTTTCATCACATCAGGTTTTTCTATGATGGGACTGAGCAATTCTGCTATGACCGTTATGAACGGCGTGCTTGTATGTCTGTTCCTTATTTACTCCACCAACTCCTACAAGTTTGAAGAGGCTAAGCTTTTCAAAGAAAAACTGGCGGTGGCTAAAAAAGCGAGAAGTATCGGGGAATGATTTTCCCTGTAACATATAAATAATACCGGCAGGCTTGCTTAAAGAGCATGCCTGCCTTTTTTGAACCAAAATACAGGTAATTTACGGCTGAAACAGGGAATTTCTCCGACTGAAAAATGTTCTGAATAAATAAATAATTT
>JABUTA010000171.1 GCA_021443845.1 Parasporobacterium sp. | reverse complement strand
ATCCATGTAGGACTACGGCAGCGGCCGCAGCATTAGGGGATATCATGATGCTGTGATAGCAGCCATCAGACAGACAGTGCCCACCTATAGGGATCCGGCGGAAGTAAATAAAAAAGTATGAATATAACTTCCCCGCCCGGAATGCACCATGCATCCCCTGGGAGGGAAGTTTTGACTGATAATAAATATAATATAAGGAGGCTCCGGGGGGAGTAGAATCCGGAAAAGTATTGTATGGATAAAAGCAGGACTGTAAGAAAAGATGATGTAATAGATCTGAAGAAGCTGGCTCTGGCACTCTGGAGGAAGATATGGCTCCTGATAATCGTGACAGTGATCGGCGCGATAGTCGGATATCTGGGTACACTGATATTTGTGACACCCACCTATATGTCATCATTTGCTGTCTATGTTAATAACTATAACAATGACCAGCAGCTTAACTCTGTTAACAGCGGTGATATCGCAACCAGATCCAAGATAGCATCTACGGCAGCAGATATAGCCAGAAGGCACACTGTGCGCCAGAAGGCTGCCGAGAAAATGGGCTTTAATGATTACAAGGATATAACCGTCAAGACATCAGTTGATGATACCAGCTCAGTACTTACGGTATCTGTCATTATCAAGGACCGTCAGATGGTCAGATCCTGCGCTGAAGCTTTTTCAGAGGTACTGAAGGAAGAAACGGAGCGGGTAATAGAAGGCAGCTCCATGCAGATAATAGATGCTCCGGAAGATCCGGAGGGAAGGTATGCACCCAGCTATGGAGGCAATGCCATCAAGATAGGACTCCTGGCGCTGGTTCTGGCGGCAGTGATCATCTGTATACTGACAGTACTGGACGACACCATCACATCTTCCAAAGAACTGAAGGATCATTATAAGAACCCTGTGATAGGCATGATACCTGACATGGCCGGCAATGGGGTGAAAACATCCCGGAAAGGCGGGGAGAAGGCATATCTGCTGGAGGCTGATTCTCCGTTCCAGGTACAGGAGGCTTACAATAACCTGAGGACAAATATACAGTATTCACTGCCTGCATCCCAGTGTCATGTAATAGGCATAACCAGTGCGGACAGAAGTGAAGGAAAGAGTACCACAGCTATTAATCTGGCAACAGCCTTTGCAAATCTGGACAAGAAGGTAGTGCTGATAGACGGGGACCTGAGACTTCCTACAGTAGCATCCAAGCTGAACATACGCCAGAATCCGGGTCTTTCCAACTACCTGATAGGGGAAAGCGGACTGAAGGAAATAGGCCGCAAATGCAGCGTGAAGAACCTGTATGTCATCCCATCAGGCAACATTCCTCCGGAGCCCACATGGCTGCTGCAGTCTGACCGGATGAAACAGCTGCTGGAGGAGCTGAAGAAAAATATGGATTACATATTCATAGACCTGCCCCCTGCAACCATAGTATCCGATGCAAAGATATTGTCTAATGATCTGAGCGGATACATACTGGCGGTACGCAGAGGAGCTACTCACTTCAAGGCAGTGGACGAGATGACTGGCTCTCTGGAAATGGCTGATGCAAAGATACTTGGATTCGTAATGACACATGAAGCCGGGGCTAAATCCAGGTATTACAAGGGCGGTAAATACGGTTATTACAAAAAAGGTTATGAGTATGGCTACGGCCATAATCAGAAAAACAGTAAGGTACCGAATAGGAAATAATAAAAGCAGCCTTCAGGTGAACAAGCCGTGAAGGCTGTTTGTTATACTCCCCCATATATTTTGATTAAACCTATGTATTTATACAATTAAATATTACAGGAATACCCACATATGGAAACAAATAGTAAATTGGTAAAAAGAAACATTGGTTTTTCACCACCTGATATTACAGAGCTGGAAATTGAGGAAGTTGCAAGGGCTCTTAAGTCAGGGTGGATTACAACAGGACCCAGGACGAAGCGTCTGGAAAAGAATATTGCCGAGTGGGTAGGGACCAGTAAGTGCATATGCCTTAATTCTCAGACGGCATGTGCGGAAATGGCACTCAGAGTATTAGGCATAGGTCCCGGAGACGAAGTTATTACTACAGCTTATACATACACTGCAAGTGCATCTGTTATTGACCATGTGGGTGCAAAAATTGTTATGGTGGACTGTGAACCGGATTCGTTTGATATCAATTATGATCAGGTTGAGAAAGCTATCAATGAAAAAACCA
This sequence comes from Parasporobacterium sp., assembly GCA_021443845.1. Classification (GTDB taxonomy): domain Bacteria; phylum Bacillota; class Clostridia; order Lachnospirales; family Lachnospiraceae; genus RGIG5612. The sequence goes on along the minus strand of JABUTA010000171.1, from coordinate 1,571 downwards.
AGGCTATTATTCCGGTGGATATAGGTGGTAAACCTTGTGATTATGACAGATTGTATGAAATAGTGGAGAGGAAGAAGCACATCTTCAAACCTGACAATGAGATTCAGAAAGCAATGGGTAGGGTGTCCATTAATGCTGATTGTGCACATTCTTTTGGCGCCAGCAGAAATGGTGTGATGGCAGGTAAACTGGCTGATTTCAGTGCTTTTAGTTTTCATGCAGTTAAGAATTTCACAACTGCTGAGGGAGGAGCTCTTACCTGGAAGACCATACCTGGCATTGATGATGATGAAATCTATCGACAGTTACAGCTACTCAGTCTTCATGGTCAGAGTAAAGATGCTCTTGCCAAGACTCAGCTGGGGGCATGGGAATATGATATAGTCGGAACCTGGTATAAATGCAATATGACAGATATTGTAGCGGCTATAGGACTCAAGCAGTTCGAGCGATATCCAGACCTTCTTAAGGAGCGCAAAGCCATAAATCAGGCATATGATGCGGCGTTTGCACCGCTCGGAATTGAAGTGATTTCTCATTATACAGATGAGTGGCAGTCAACAGGGCATTTGTATCTGACGAGAATACCTGGAATTACACCGGAACAAAGAAATGAAATCATCATTAAAATGGCAAAAGAAGGCATCGCCTGCAACGTACACTATAAGCCGCTACCGATGCACACAGCATATAAGAGATTAGGATTTGACATAAAAGATTATCCTAATTCTTATAAAAAATACGCTAACATCATAACTCTTCCAAATCATACATTAATGGAGAATGAGGACATAGAATATGTATATACTAAGTTTACCGAAATAGTGAAGGGATTTATTTAAAATGAACGATTAAATAACTTAGAAAATCCCATCTTGATAGTGCATACGGCATATTATCTGAATTCGTATAATCAAATTTAAATTTAATTGTACTTCTTGCTCATTTACTTATGGATGATTACGAAAGGTATTTAATTGAGAATTTCATGATTGCAGTTGATCAATATTTGTGAACGATAATTTAGAAAGTGAGTTTAAGTCGGTAAGGATGTATAAAAAATTTGGTAAGAGAATTATAGATCTTATTATAAGTCTGTTGGCATTGCCTTTTGTGGTGGTAGTAGTAATTGTCTGTTCGCCAATAATATATATAACAGACAGAGGACCTATATTTTATAATGCTGAACGATTAGGTCTTAATGGTAGTACATATAAGATGTATAAACTGAGATCAATGAAAGTTAATTCACCAGATTTAAGAAATGAGGATGGTTCAACTTTCAATGGCGATGATGACCCAAGAGTTACTAAAATAGGACGAATTATGCGAAAAACAAGCATTGATGAACTTCCGCAATTCTTCAATGTACTAAAGGGAGAGATGAGCATTATTGGACCGCGCCCATTTGTTACCACTCATTATTATGGATACGAAAATCTTTCTGATAATATGAAAAAAAGACTTTCCGTTCGTCCAGGTGTAACTGGATATAGTCAAGCATATTTTAGAAATTCAATTACTCAAAATGATAAAATTTTGAATGATATTTATTATGCAGAAAACATTTC
>JABUTA010000170.1:1559-5318 GCA_021443845.1 Parasporobacterium sp. | reverse complement strand
CCCGTAAAAAGCTCCCCGTTCCATACTCAAATACGGCCGCTGCCGGTATTTTCCAGCCTGCCTTTTATTTGAATTCTTTTTGTACCTGCATAGATAATAGCATTATTTCTGACACATTGTCCAAATATTCCTTTCATATTTTTAATTGTAACTGCCTCTTTTTTTCTGTTAAAATCAGTAACGGTGCAAGCACGGACCTGACGACGGTCGGATTCTTCACAGCTTCGGGAATCTGTTTCCCGACAGATTTCCATGTGGAAGCATCTGAAACTTCTATGACCATTGTCCGGGCTGCTTCACCGATGATTGCGGATTGCCGGCTGATTACCGGTAATCATATGAGATTCAAGGATGCTTTATATGTTCCCGCTTAGCCGGGTACATTAGCATCCGGAAAAACTGGAGGTAGTAATTATGAAGAAACTAATCAGTATCATCATCGCTGTCTGCATGGTTCTCACCATGGCTGCAGCAGCATATGCCGGTGATCCCGGTGCCGGCGGACAAGGCGGTGACCCCGGTGCAAGTGCAGCCGAACAAGGCGGCGGACAGGGCGGTTCCGGCGGTGACCCCGGTGCCGGCGGCGGATCAGGCGGAGGCGGCGGTGACAAAAAATCATCCGTATCAGCCACACCTCTCACCGTGGAAGATGCTATTATCATCGAATCTGCATACGCTCCCGAAATATCTGAACGGGACCTTACAGGACTTTACACAGGGGAAACTCTTCCCGAAAGCATCGGCGACAAGACTGTTGCTGCAGGAGAAACCTGGAAGGTTGAAGACAACACAGTGGTTGATAAGCTGGAGATAGAAGAAGGTGCCGTTATAGAGGCTGACGTTCCCGTAATCGTATTTTTTACAGAAAGTTCAACCGTCAAAAACGGAGACATCATCGGCAATGTTCAGTTTATTAATGACTATGATGAAGTTATCGCCATCATCCATACCAACGACACCCATGGCGAGCTTTCTGCTGAGGCTTATGTAAAGGGCCTCAAGAGCCAGCTCATTGACAGCGGACTTTATTCTCTGGTACTGGCTGTTAACGCAGGCGACGTTTATGCCGGAGGAAATGCAGTAGCCCACATCTACGAAGGTGAATTCATTGTGAATATCATGAATGATATTTACGATTTCATGACCTGGGGCAACAATGACGGCGGACTTTCAAACAAAGCCATTCAGTCATATCTGCTGTCTGTTCTGGGAAATGCCACCGGTGTGACCACTCTTCTGGCCAACCAGTGTGCATCAGAAGATATAGATCTTGAGGCCTATGCATCTGCCTACGAGCCGGCAGTGGGTGCAGAGCTTTTTGTAAGCATGTTCCCTGAGGTTCTGGCATTAAATGAAGACGGTACCGTTGACTGGTCCGGACTTGATCTTGCAGGCCAGAGTCTTAAGGCCGGAGAAAATGCCGGCATAGACGGTGCAATAGTTGAAACCGCAAACGGAACAAAAGTCGGTCTCTTCGGCGAATCCACCCAGGGCGGTTCCCTTACGGATGCATATTTTACCGGCGGCATGAGCACAGTTAATACTGCCCAGACCATGTCTGATGCACTGGCAGGCAAGGGTGCAACTGCTGTTGTAGGTGTAGGACATATCGGATGGATGGGCCCAGATTCTACCGAGGCTTCAACCAATGATACTAATTCAGCCCAGGTGGCCATGAAGACTACAGGCATCGATGCCATCATTGATGCCCATACCCATTCGATCATAAACAACGGCGAAGGATATATGTTCACCGGATTCGGCAATGACCCGATAGTTAACCAGGCCGGCTGTAAGGGCGGTGCCATCGGCGTACTTTATCTTTATCTTAAGGATGGAAAGGTTGTAGCCGCAGACAGCGAAAACATCGTTCCTTCCGAAGACGGCACATTTGAAGGAATCCTTCCTGACGAATATGTGGCAGAAGAAGTTGCGCAGGCTCTGGGCAAAATGGACGAAGACGGCTACTCTAAGATTGTTGCAACTTCAGAATATTTCCTGAACGGCGAGCGTCTCTCTTCAGAAGATGTGGGCGGCGGCGTCCGTGCAAACGAGACCAACCTTGGAGATCTTGTAGCAGATGCTATCCTGGCTACCGGCCAGAAATTATGGACTGAGAACGAGATAAAGATAGCTCTCTATCCGGGCTACTGGGTACGTTCTTCTATCGAAGCCGGAGATATTACTCTCGTTGACGCTCTCAGCGTATTTGCAAATCCTCTCAAGATCTACTATGCAGAATATACAGCTGAAGAACTTGTAAGCAAAATGACCACCAGCTGTGCAAAATTAGGTGAGGAAAACAACAACATGTTCCAGGTAGCAGGCCTTGTATGCAAATATGACCCTGCAACAAAGGCTGTTGTTTCTCTGGAGGTTGCCGGAGAACTCATCTATGAAAACGGCGAATATAAGGTCGGCGAAGACTGGACCGTAGGCTGTGCTGCAGAAGTAGGCGGCGGCGATATCGACAACTGTGACGATGCCATGGTATTCGTTCCTTCAAATGTTGACATGGCGAAGTATTTCTGTGAATTCCTTGAGGAAGCTGATTATGTAATCTATCCGGATGAAATGTGTCCTGCAGGACGTGTTATCCCGGCAGAATGATAATTGACCTGAGTTTCCACACTCGGAAGTACCTGCCTTATACTAGGAAATTTACCATCGCTGCAGGTATTTTTCGTTATACTTTTCAGACAACTGAGAAAATTTACTATATTGTTTACGTAGAAAATTTAAACTGTAAAAGAAGTTTAACGATCTGAAAACAGGTGCCCGGCTGCTAATGGTCGGGCACCTGTCATTACCTTCATTTACTGTTTTGTTAATGATTCGATAATCAGATTGATTTTTGATAATAATGTTATAATACTGTTATATTTCTGCAGGTTATAAATAACAGACTCCGCTCTTTTCCGGGTCACCCGGATCAAGACAGATATATTTCCTGCGTCCGAATACTTCTTCTGCAGCATTACTCTCATTGAATTGCTCAGTACTTCCCTCAAACAAGACTTTTCCGGACCCGAGTACTATGAGCTTATCTGCAATATTTACAGCCTGGTTTATGTCATGAAGAACAGCCAGTACAGTCTTGCCGGTCTTTTTTTCTTCCTTCAGAAATTCCATGAGGCTGCTGCTGTAGGCCGCATCCAGATGGGAATCCGGCTCATCCAGCAGGATATTAGGTGTATCCTGGGCCAGGATCATGGCAAAATATGCCTTCTGCCTTTCACCTCCGGAGATACAGTTAAGCCTTTTTTCAGACAGATTTTCCAGACCTGTCCTGTGCAGGACATCCCCGATAATCTGTCTGTCACTCTGAGACAATACACCCGTCAGACCGGTATAGGGCTGGCGGCCGAAGCCCACCAGTTCTCTTACGGTTATGGCAGGCCCATGAAGCAGCTGGGGCATGATGCAAAGACTTCTGGCTCGATTCCCTGCAGACATACTGCGGATTTCTTCACCGTCCGCCGTAATACTGCCTTTATACTGAAGTGTTCCTGCTATGGCCCTGAACAGCGTGGTCTTCCCGCATCCGTTTCTGCCCAGCAGCACAGTAACCTCCCCGGGGCCGGCAGTGAAGGAAATGTCATCTATTATTCTTTTTTTTCCGTATGACAGAGTCACATTCCTGCACTCGATCATCTGTTTCTCCTTTCGGCTGCTTACATCTGCCCGCTATCTGCTTCTTCTGCGGATTATCAGATACAGGAAGAACGGTGCTCCTATAAATGCCATGATTATTCCCGC
>JABUTA010000170.1:0-1535 GCA_021443845.1 Parasporobacterium sp. | reverse complement strand
GTTCGTCCGGCCAGGTCAGATATGGACACTATCAGCGCCCCGCACAATGCTGTCATCCACAGCCGTACCCTGAAATCCCCGCTGATGATGCGCCTTACTATGTGGGGAACTACCAATCCCGCAAATCCCAGCAGTCCTGCGAAGGATACCACCGCGGCACACAGGCCACTGGCTATGGCAATAGCTGCTATACGGAGGAGTTTCACATTCACTCCCAGAGATGATGCCATGTCATCCCCCAGGCACATGAGGTGGACCTTAGGGGCAATGAACAATGAAATTACAAACAAAACCCCGATTATAACTGCCGGAACTGCCAGCTGTTTCATGGACACCCCTGTAAATCCTCCTACGGAAAAAGCAGTATAGGATGTAAGCACTTCCGGATATTTCAGTGAAAGGAATGCTATGCCGGCATTCATGAGGGTGGAAATTGCCACGCCGGCCAGCACCAGGGTGGTTTTCTGAGTTCTGTTCCCATTGATCCTCGAAATCCCCAGAACCAGCATGGTTGTAAGAATGGCCCCGACAAATGCCGCTGCAGGAAGCAGCCTCCACTGCTTCGGCATCAGGCACAGCATAAGCATCACAAAAAAACCCGCTCCTGCATTTACACCTATGACATTAGGTGCACACAGGTCATTATTGGTCACGGTCTGAAGCAGCATTCCTGCGATGGACAGGCCGATTCCTGCCAGCATGGCCGCCATAAGTCGTGGCAGTCTCAGGTCAAACAGTATTACTGAAGCTATGGAATCATTACCGGAAAAGGCTGCGGCTATCCTTGAAAAAGGCAGATTTACGCTTCCCAGCATAAGACTGCACACTGAAACAGCCAGCAGGAGCACTGCTGCCGCAATAAACAAATATGCCGTTTTTCTGTTTCGTGTTCTTGGCATGACCAGTTCTCCAAATCATGTTTATCCGCCGGGCAGCCTCAGATATCTGTGATCATATCTGCATGCAGTCGCAGATGTATGATTCTTATGACATTCTTGTGATTTTTATCAGAACAGCCTTCCGTTTTACCGATACAATATATCCGCCAGATATTCATAGGCATCCGCCCACCTGGAATTCGGCTTAAAATGGAACAGCTCCTTAGGAAGATAGAACACCCTTCCGTTCTTCACACAGTCCAGTTCACTCCATCCGGCTGATGCCAGCTGTGAATCCATATAGTCCCTTGCAGCTGCCTCATCACCCATTGTTGATATGAACATGAAGTCAGGATTCTGCTCCATGATGACCTCCAGGCTCAATGTGCCTGTTAATGTGCTGTCAGAATCCGCAATATTAACTGCTCCCAGTTCATTAAGCATTCCGCACACGAAATGATCGCCGGTACATTTGGCCTTGGTGGATCTGGATGAGGATCCTGCTCTTATGAAAAGAATTTTCGGAGCTTCCTCCGATGCAATATTGACAGGATGTTCCTCCGCCGTAGGAAAACTGCCTGTCCGTGGTGATGCTTCCGCTGACATCTCCATCAGCACATCAATCCTTTCCTTAACATCAGTTCCGTATTTCTTATA
>JABUTA010000016.1 GCA_021443845.1 Parasporobacterium sp. | reverse complement strand
TTTTGTGTTTTAATATTAACATTTTGAAAATCCCCACTGAAGAAAATATCCTGAACAATCATATGTAAAATATGACACAATTTTTAACGAACATCCGATAAGTATCTTTTGGCTTAAACGGTACGACCAGAGGAACAGAATTGTTCCCTGAGGGAGTTCCTGCTCAGAGAATATAAATCTTGCATTATTCATTTAATAAGCAGTATATTAATAAAATAACTTTGAATTATACGCAGAGGGGAAATTCATGAGCAGTAATGCAGCAGTACAGCCGGGGGCAAATCCACTGGGTTACGAGAAAATAGGAAAATTATTACTTGCATTTGCACCGCCCAGCATAATCGCCATGCTGGTGGGTGCAATTTATAATGTTGTTGACCAGATATTCATCGGAAATATAATAGGTGAACTGGGAAATGCTGCCACAAATGTGGCATATCCGCTTACTACGACATGTGTAGCTCTGGGTCTGCTTTTCGGAGTAGGTGCAGCCTCTGCATTTAATATAAAACAGGGGCAGGGAGACAAGGAACAGGCGCCTTACTATATGGGTAATTCTCTGGTCATGTTTATGATAGCGGGAACAATACTGCTGATAATAACCGAGATTTTCCTTGGTCCCATGCTGATGCTCATGGGTTCAAGTGAGAACATACTTCCTTATGCGAAGGATTATGTAAGGGTTGTTGCCATAGGTTTTCCGTTCAGTATTGTCATGGTGGGAGGCGGGCACCTGCTGAGAGCCGACGGTAGACCCGGACTTACAATGGTATGCAGCCTCACAGGTGCCATATTAAATGTTGGTCTGGATGCACTGTTCATGTATGGCTTCGGATGGGGCATCAAGGGTGCTGCATGGGCCACCATTATCGGACAGATCATATCTGCTTTTATGGTGTTCTTCTTTATGAGCAGATGTAAGACGACTGAGATCAGGCTTAAACATCTGCTGCCGGTTCCCCGGATTTTCCTTAAGTCCATGGCTCTGGGTGCAGGACCCGGGGCAAATCAGTTTGCCATGATCATTACTCAGGTTGCCCTTAATAATTCCCTCAGGTCATACGGAGCGGCAAGTATTTACGGAGAGGATATTCCTCTTGCAGCAGCCGGGGTTGTGCTGAAGGTGTGCGGTATATTTGCTTCCCTGATAATCGGACTTGCACAGTCTCAGCAGCCGATTCTGAGTTTCAATTACGGCGCGGGGAATTACAGAAGAGTTAAGGAAGCCTATTACAGGGTGTTGATAGTTGCTTTTGTTATTTCCATCATATCCTTCTTTGTATATCAGGTGTTTCCGGACAGGATTCTTGCCCTTTTCGGAAGCGGATCTGACCTGTATTTGGAATTCGGCTGCATGTTTTTCAGAAGATATCTGTTCATGTCATGCCTGTTCTTTATCCAGCTCATATCATCCAACGGTTTTACTGCCATAGGAAAGCCCATAATGGGTGTATTTCTTTCACTGACAAGACAGGTTATTTTCTTCCTGCCCCTTTTATTCACGCTTCCTTTATTCCTGGGCATCGGAGGTATTACCAACGCTCAGCCCATGGCTGATATTATTTCTATCTCCATAACTGTAATTCTTGTTATCAGAGAAGGAAGAAAACCTGAATTCAGAAATGAAAAAGGGGTATTTAAGTCAATATTTGTAAAGGAAAAAGCGGATGCTTAGTGAGCAATCCCGGACAGGTACGATCCTGATCCGGGTGTCTTTTTTTTGTCAGATGTATCTGCTATAATAAGATGCAAAAAAAATTTCAAAGGCGAAAGGAGCAGTTCTGTGGACAAACAGCCTTTGGTCAGCATCATCATACCCTGTTACAATACTGAGAAATATCTTGAAAGATGTCTTGACAGTATTGCTTCCCAGGATTACCGGAATATTGAGATTCTGGTAATAGATGATGGTTCTGCTGACAGATCCCCGGAAATAGCAGAGAACTATTCTCTGAAAGATAATCGTATCCGCCCGGTAACAGTACCCCATGCAGGTGTAGCTGTTGCCAGAAATACAGGACTTTCAATGGCATCCGGTGAATATATAATGTTTGCAGATGCGGACGACTGGATAGGCGAGGGCATTATCGGAAATATGACAGATGTCATGCTGGAAAGCGGCGCGGATATAGTAACCTGTGAAATAAAGCATAATGCCCTTCCGGAAGAAGCAATATCAGTTCATCAGGGGGGATATAATGTATGCAGCAGGGAAGAGTATACCCGGACTTTCTTCAGGATCGGAAGTAATCAGTACGTACATTATCCTGTTGCAAAACTTTATAAAAAATCTCTTCTTCCCGGAACTTTATACCCGCCTGCTATCAGGATAGGTGAAGATGTTCTGGGAACCTACAGAGCAATAAGCAATGCCCGGAAAATAGCATGTATGAATGAAACCGGTTATTATTATTTCAAGGCGCCCAAAAGTGCCACCTCATCCTTCGGGGAAAAGGATTTTGACCTGTTGAAGGTATGGGATATGATCGTTGATGAAGCAAAGGGAAAAGAGCCGGATCATTCATATGCGGTTCTTGACAGGAAAAGGATGAATTTCACCCTGGTGTTCCGGATGCTGACAGAAGTTTCCCCGGCAGAAAGAAAAAGCAGATATTCCGAAATGAACAGGAAGCTGCGAAGAGAACTGAAACTCTGTGAAAAGGATCTTCTTAAGGCTCCTATCGTGGGGTCACGGAAGGTACTGATAGTTTTATTATGCCATTTCTATCCTATAACATCATTTATGTGGAACATATACAGCAAGTTATGTCATAAATAACAGAAAATGCCTGCTTTCGGGCAGAGGAGATAACTTTTTTGAAGAAACTTACACTGAGAGAAATCCAGCAGGCAGAGCTTTCCATACTGCTGGAATTTGATAAGATTGCCAGGGAAAATGGCCTTAAATATTCACTTTTTGCCGGAACCATGCTGGGAGCGGTACGCCATAAAGGGTTTATTCCCTGGGACGATGATATTGACATCACCATGCCCAGGCCCGATTATGAAAAGCTGATCGGCCTTAATAAAACTCCCGGATTCCTGCCGGATTATCTGAAAATGGCATGCTTCGAGGACGGAAGCCTTGATGTGCCTTTTATGAAGATATTCGATACAAGAACGAAAATAAGAGAAAAGAACTTCAAAGAGAAAACAGTTGAGTCCTTATGGATCGACATTTTTCCCCTGGACGGACTCCCGGAAAGTTATGAAGAAAAGAAAAAGCTTTATAAAAAAAGCCTGATGTTCAGCAAGCTGAATGTGGCTGCAGCCGTAAAAACAGGCTATGGGACCACCAGAGCAAAGGTTGTTTTAAAGGCAGTATTTGTGAAACCTGCCGCATTGCTGATGGGCCGTCACAGGATCGGGGCAATTCAGAAGAAACTGGCATCACGTTTTCCATATGGAAAGACTCCCGAATGCGGGCTTACTGTATGGGGATATGACGGACCGGATCAGGCTCTCACAGTGAGCGAGTATGAAGACCTGATCGAAATGGAATTTGAGGGATGCAGCTTCCTGTGCACATCAGCCTGGGATAAGAACCTTAAAGGCATTTTCGGAGATTATATGAAGCTTCCTCCGGAAAATGAAAGAATAACCCATGACATGGAGGCTTATCTTTTATGAAAATAAGCGTGATACTTCCGGTCAGAAATCCGGATCCGTCACTTCTTAACAGAGCACTGGACAGCATTTATGAGCAGACATATTCCGATTATGAAATACTGCTGGTGAATGACGGCAGCGATACGCTCCATACTGAAGGACTCAGGGCTGTGGCAGAACATAACAGTGCTGTCAGATTATTTGTAATCGAGCCTTCAGGGGTTTCAGCGGCACGTAATCTGGCGGCAGACATGGCAGAAGGGGAGATTCTCACTTATCTGGATGCTGATGATTTTCTGAGCCCCGTATGTTTTGAAGAAGCGGTACGGGTTTTTGAAAATACAGATGTGGATGCGGTATGGGGAGGAACCCTTTACGGGCCGGAGGAAGAGCTGCTAAGGATCAGAGGCTCACATTCAGAAAGGTCTGCATATGACACGGAAGAACTCAGGAAAAGACTGCTGATCATTGATAATGACAGAAAACATATTTCCAGGGCAGAGTGTATCGGAGAACCCTGCAGGTTCGAAAACGGAATTTATATCAGCCGGGGGATTGCCGGCAGATTTATAAGAAAAGATAAACTGGCAGAAACTGGCATTGTTTTTCCTCAGGGTATCAGATATTACGAGGACGCCATATGGAATCTGAAAATGCTGGACAGCATGAAAGTGGCATATCTTGATTCGGAATGGTATTACTATCTGGAAAATGAGGCATCTGTTTCCAATTCATATAACCCGGACATGGTTTCTGAGCTGGAGGATCCTCTGGCTGTCATAAGGAAGCTCATTGACATGAATAACAAAGAGGAGTACGCCGGATATACAGGACTTTTGATGGACTCCTTAAGGTACGTTTCAAGGTGTCTTTTGAATAATCCGAAATGGACAGCTTCGTCAGACGAAAAAAGAAAACTTGAAAAACACCTCTACCGGGAAGAACCATGGCGGGAGATCGGAACAGACAAATACAGGATTCATGCCCGGACAAGAGACTGCAGAAAGGCAGCTCTTTACAGAAAAAAACTTTTATTGTTCGTATGGAAGTATAAATGAAAATAAATGATAAACTGCTTAACAGATCAGGTATAGGAAGGGTTGTGCTGTTTTTTCTGCTTACAATCCCTTTTTTTCAGATTGATTATCTGGCAGCGACCATAAGCTGGATGCCCCGGGCATATGCTTTATGTCAGATGGCTGCCGGCCTGATAATTATTTTTCTTATAATAAAGGACCGTCTTATTAAAAAAATCCCGAAACTCTTTGTGCTGTTTCTGGCACTGTTTTTTGTGATGACGCTATCGTCCTTTTTAAATGGACTGGGTATAAAACGTTCCCTGGAATACGTATTTGCCACTTTTGCCATGTGCCTTCTGATGTTCTACGGAATATCAAAAGACCTGAGAAGTTTCCTGAAGGCTGAGGTGTGCTTTTTTGGTCTTCTTACAGTCCTTAATTTCATTTCGGTCCTTGTTTTCAGAAATGGTATGTACAGCTATCTTAATCATTATAATGAGTGCTGGCTTCTGGGCTTTAAGAGCGGCCACATCATGTACCAGATGCCATTTCTGTTTTTTACTGCGATTTATTCCAGTCTGTATCTGAAAAACAGCAGAAAGTGGCTTATACTTCCGGCAGCGGAGCTGCTGGTTCTGGCGTCTACCATTAAGGTCATGAACCGTACGGCACTGCTGGTACTTATCCCTGTTATCATTCTTACTGTCATTCCGAAGCTGCGTAATATCACACCGGTATTTAATATTGTTACCTACGCAGGCATCGGGCTGGTCATGAACCTTATTTTTGTTGTATTCAGAAAACAGAGTTTATTTGAGTGGCTCATAGTAGGAATCTTCCACAGAAGAATGGATCTGACCTACAGAACCGATGTGTGGGATAAGACTTTTCAGGCAATCACACAGAAGCCGGTACTGGGACACGGTTTTCAGACATTTGTATTTTCGGATACTATTGAGACCACCCATAACGAATTTCTTGAAATACTGTTTAAAACGGGGATCATAGGACTGGTCATTTTCCTTGCAATTATTATTTGTGTAATATACCGCCTGTTCAAAAACAGAAAGAATGCTCAGGCACAGTGGATTGCTCTGTTTACAGGTGCATTTTTCCTGATGTTTGTCATGGAACAGTATGCTTTTGTATACTTCCTTTATCTGTTTGTTTTTGCATTCTTTGCTCAGAACCTTGAGAAGCTGAAGGACGAGCAGGATCAGATGTACATGGCAAAGCTTCTGAATAATAATGAGGCGGGCAGAACGGAAAAGTCTGCACGAAATGTATTATTTACTGTTTTTGCCAGTGTCACGGCTATTCTGATAGGTCTTATTGCCCAGAAGCTTTTCATACAGATCCTGGGTCTGGAATACGCAGGACTGAACGGACTTTTCAACAACGTTATTTCCATGCTGGCGATTGCAGACCTGGGCATCGGAGAAGCGGTGGTTTTTCATTTATACAGACCCCTGAAAGAGAACGACAGGGAAACTATTCGATCCCTGATGAGGTTCTACAGGAAGGCCTTTCATATTGTATCCCTGGTTGTTGCAGTCATAGGGGTGTGTCTGATTCCGGTTCTGCCTTATATTGCAAAAACAGCCGAAGCGGATGTTAATACTACGGTAATATATCTGATCTTTCTGGCGGATGTGGTGCTTTCTTATTTCCTCAGCTACAAGAGAGCCATACTTTATGCTGATCAGAAGAACTACTATATCAGCATCATACATATGGTGTATCTGGTAGGAATGAATACTGCTCAGCTGCTGATGCTGTATTTTACACGGAATTATTATGCATATCTGATAGCAAAAGTTGTTTTCAGGATACTGGAAAATGTTGTCATTACATATGTGGCCAACAGGCAGTATCCCTATTTGAAGGAAGCAGATGTCAGGCCGCTGGCTCCGGAAATCCGGTTTGATATCCGAAAAAAAACAGGGGCTCTGTTATTTCACAAAATCGGTACATTTATTGTTAACGGAACAGATAACATATTGATATCGGTGTTTTTCAACCTGAAGGCAGCAGGTCTGTACAGCAATTATTATCTGGTTATCGATGCGCTTACCAAGCTGTTTACACCGGCACTGGCAGCCCTGACTCCCAGCGTGGGGGATATGCTGGTTTCGGAATCAAAGGAACACATTTTCCTGACTTTCAGGAGGATTCGATTCATAAACTTCTGGATGGCATCCTTTGCAGGTACATCATTGTTTGTGCTGATTCAGCCCTTTATAAGCATATGGTTCGGCAGGGAATACCTGCTGTCTTTCGGCGTAACAGCCACATTGGCGTTGCAGTTCTTCCAGCTGATGATGAGAGGCTCGTATAATTCATTTCAGGATGCGGCAGGAATATTCTACGAAAACCGTTTTGTGCCCCTGGTTGAATCAGCACTGAATATTATCTCATCCATTATTCTTCTTAAAATATTCGGGCTGGCCGGGGTTTTTGCCGGCACCATAATAAGTTCCCTTGCTTTGTGGGGATTCAGTTATCCGAAGTTTGTCTACGCAGGACTGTTCGGCAGGAGCATTCGCAGCTATATCTCCGAAACAGTGGGCTATCTGGGAGTATTTGTTATTGTATGTGCCGCAGCTTACGGAGCGGTAAGTCTGGTCAACTCATGTCTGGCTGCAGACGGACTGATGCTGCTTATTGCAGACGGCATTATCTGCTTTGTGGTCACGAACGGACTGATGGCACTGATCTTTATCAGAAGTGATTGCTTTAAGTATTTTACAGGTCTTCTGACAAAGGTTTGCAGGAGATGAGAAAGGAAACGAAAATGATCCTTTTTACTGTGGGACCGGTACAGATGTATCCGGAAACCCTGAAAACTGAAGGAACCCAGCTTCCGTATTTCCGTACGGAAAATTTCGGCAGCATGATGAAGGAAAGCGAAGAACTCTTCCTGAGATCGGTAAAAGCTCCGGAAAAAGCATACTTCATAGCACTTACTTCTTCCGGAACCGGGGCAATGGATGCTGCAGTACAGAATGTACTTAACGGTCATGATAAAGTCCTGGTCATTAACGGAGGAAGCTTCGGAAGCAGATTTGCAGATATTACGAGAAGGTACGGGATTGACACCGACACTTACGATATTCCCTTCCTCTGTCCTTTTTCAAAGGAGGAGTTTGAAAAATACTCCGGAAGAGGTTACACCGCTCTGCTGGTAAATGCCTGTGAAACCAGTACCGGCCAGAAATATGATCTGGATTATCTGGGGGATTTCTGCCGGCGGAATGATATGATATTTATTGTGGATGCCGTAAGTGCATATCTTGCAGATCCGGTCGATATGGAAGGACAGAAAATAGACGTGCTGATAACAGCCAGCCAGAAGGCACTGGCTCTTTCTCCGGGGGTCTCGCTTATTGCACTTTCGGAAAGAGCAAAGGACAGATGCAGCGGCCATAAGGCATCATACTATTTTGATTTCTTATCTTACATTGATAATCAGAAAAGAGGACAGCCTCCGTTTACATCTGCTGTGGGAACAATGATTGCTCTTAATCAGCGTTTGAAGGCCATCATGGCCGAAGGAACAGAAAAAGAAAATGCCCTCCATGCGGCTCGAGCTGAATACTTCAGAAAAGCCCTGATGAATCTGCCGGTCAGCATTCCGGACATTCCTCTTTCAAACTGCTGCACTCCTGTGATTTTTCCGGAGAAAAATGCCGGAACAGCTTATAAAACCTTAATGGAAGAGTACGGACTGGTGCTTACGCCTTCAGGAGGCGGCTGGAAGGATATCCAGCTCCGGGTGGGACACCTGGGAAATCTTTCTGAAGCAGACTATGATAAGCTGCTGGAAGCAATGCAGCATGTACTTGATAAGAGAAAGGATGATTGACAGGTGAAAGCTATTTTACTGGCGGCCGGAGTGGGTACCAGGATTATCAACGATATAGACCGGCAGCCTAAAAGCATGCTGGATGTGGGGGGGATGCCCCTGATCGTGCATACGGTTGAACTTCTTCAGAAGAATAATATGGATGTTGTGATCATAACCGGATTCATGAACGAGGTCATCGAGAAGGCTCTTAAAGGTTATGATGTTACTTTTTATTATAATCCCTTCTATGCAGTTACGAACAGTATAGGCAGTTTATGGTTTGCAAGAGAAGAATTCAATACTGATGAGATATTTGTGGCAAATGCTGATGTTTATTACACACAGGAACTTCTGGATATTATCATTAATGAAAAAAAAGATATATTCCTTCTTTCTGACAGAACCCGGGTTGATGAAGGGGACTATTTCTTTATGACAAGGGACGGTATCCTGGAAAAGTTCGGAAAAGAACTGACCCGGAAAGAAAGAAACTGCGAATACGTGGGGATAGGAGTTATCAAAAATGACTGGGTCCCTCTTTTTAAGAACCGGCTCTGTGATATGATAAACTCCGGTCAGTATAATCTCTGGTGGGAGAATGTTCTTTATTCCTTTGTAGGAGAAAGACCGGTCTATACTGTGGATTCAGAGGGATGCTTCTGGTCAGAGGTGGATACTATTGAAGATTATAAACGTGTTGTTGATTTCTGCAGCAGATAACCGTGCACGCAAGAAGAATCACAGGTAAAAGATGTTGCATATTTCTGTGGATAACAGAAGTTCCGGCAGGAAAATACAGGGAATCGGTCCGGAAAGAATAGAATTATTATGAGAGTTTAACGGAAAATCATTTAATGGTTTTCCGTTTTTTGATTTATCGGCAGATAATGAACAGTATGCATATTTTCTTCTGTTCAATGCCTGCCGATGTTTTACTGAGATTTTACAAGATCATGGTGACCGATTTGACAATGAAAAACTACTATAAAGCCATAGGATAAACGAATCCGAAACAACAGAATAATACCCAAAACAAAAGGAGAATTAAACAACATGAAGAAAATCGTATGTATTATAATCGCAGCTCTGGCGGTTGTATGTGCAGTCCCTGCATTCGCAGCCGGCAATATCAGCGGCACAGTTGCAACAGACGGTTCCACATCAATGGAAAAGGTCATCGGAGCCCTGGGAGAGCAGTTTGAAATTGACAACAGCGGTGTGAAATTCACATACAATCCTACCGGTTCAGGGACAGGTATAACAGCGGTTTCAGAAGGACGCTGCGATATCGGACTTTCAAGCAGAAGCCTTAAGGATGAGGAAAAGGAAAAAGGACTTACCGAAACTGTAGTTGCCCTTGACGGCATCGCAGTGATCGTAAACCCTGCAAATCCTGTAAGCGATATTGATCTTGAAACTATTGCAAAGATCTACACAGGCGAGATCACCAACTGGAAGGAAGTCGGCGGAGAAGATGCGGAGATCGTGCTCATAGGCCGTGAAGCAGGAAGCGGAACAAGAGACGGATTTGAATCCATCACCAATACTTCAGAAAAGTGCGCTTATCGCCAGGAACTTACATCTACAGGTGATGTTATCACAACAGTAGCAGGCAATCCTTCAGCCATCGGTTATGCATCACTTGCTTCTGTAAAGAATACAGTCAAGGCTATATCTGTAGGCGGAGTGGCTCCTTCAGAGGAAACTGTTAAGGATGGAAGCTATGTGGTACAGCGTCCTTTCATCATGGTAACCAAAGCCGATACAGCTCTTTCGGATGCAGCACAGGCATTCTTTGACTGGGCAGTTTCAAAGGAAGCAGCAGAAATCATTTCTGCCGCAGGTGCTGTTCCGGCAGCAGAATAATCCGGAAATAAAACAGACAACCGGGTAACAGGCGGCGGGCAGGAAACAAGTCCGCCGCCGGAGTCATTCAGAATTAAACTATGAAAAGCAGACAGCAGACAGTTGAAAAAATAATCAAAGGAATCTTTCTTGTAATGGGACTGATAACAGTAGGTTTTGTCCTTCTTATTACTGTGTATCTTGTAATTTCCGGTATTCCGGCAATAGGAGAGATAGGTATCATAAATTTCCTGTTCGGGACAAAATGGGCATCTACCGCTTCTGAACCAAGCTTCGGGATACTGCCGTTCATCCTGACGAGCATATACGGAACAGCAGGAGCGATAATCATAGGGGTACCTATAGGATTCATGTCCTCGGTATATCTTGCGAAAATGGCCAATAAAAAAGTTAAAACGGTCATTGAAAATGCCGTAAGTCTGCTGGCGGGGATTCCATCAGTTGTATATGGTCTGGTGGGAATGATGGTACTGGTGCCGGGAATACGAAAAATATTTCATATTCCGGACGGAGCGAGTCTTTTTGCGGCTATAATCGTTCTGTCTGTCATGATCCTGCCGTCAATCATAAAAGTATCCCTGACGGCCCTGGAGGCAGTTCCGAAGGATTATGAGGATGCATCTCTTGCATTGGGAGCGACACCTGTCGAAACCTATTTCAGGGTTTCGGTGCCTGCGGCAAAAAGCGGTATAGCAGCGGCAGTGGTGCTGGGAGTCGGAAGGGCAATAGGAGAAGCAATGGCAGTAATGATGGTTGCAGGAAACGCGCCGAATATGCCCTCATTATTCGGAAGTGTCCGCTTTCTTACAACAGCAGTTGCCAGTGAGATGTCTTATTCAGCAGGACTCCAGAGACAGGTGCTGTTTTCCATCGCACTGGTACTGTTCCTCTTTATTATGCTTATAAATGCGGCACTTAACTTCTTTTTGAAGAGAGAGAAGGTGAAATAAATGTCGGTAAAAAGAAAAATATATATAAATGTAATGCGGATATTCATGTGGGTCTGCATTGGCCTTACGGCAGTGCTGACTCTTTTCCTCATCGGATATGTCCTCATACAGGGCATTCCGAATATTACATGGGAACTTCTTTCTACAAAACCCAGTTATCTGTCAGGCCGTATAGGAATACTTCCGGATATACTGAATACCCTGTATGTGATACTTGCCACACTTATTATAGTTATCCCCCTGGGGGTAGGTGCGGCAATCTATCTGACCGAATATGCAAAAAACAAAAAGGTTGTCGGTATCATAGAATATGCATCGGAAACTCTTTCGGGAATACCATCCATCATATATGGCCTGGTCGGCATGCTTTTCTTCTGCCGGTTCTGCGGTCTGCAGACATCACTGCTGTCCGGATCCCTGACACTGGTGATCATGAACCTTCCCACAGTAATGCGTACTACTCAGGAAAGCCTCAAAACGGTTCCCCAAAGCTATCGTGAAGGTGCTTTCGGTCTGGGCGCCGGCAAATGGCGCGTGATAAGGACAGTGGTATTGCCGGGATGCGTGGACGGTGTAATTACCGGATGTATTCTTTCTGTAGGCAGGATTCTGGGAGAATCCGCAGCACTGCTTTTTACTGCCGGATTTGCCCATGCATTGAGCGGGCTGTTTGAAGGTCTGGGAAATTCCGGCGCAACTCTTACAGTCGCATTATACTTCTATGCAAAGGAAGAAGGCGAATTTGGAGTGGCATTTGCAATAGCTGCGATTCTGATGGTGCTGACGGTGATCATCAATCTGGCAGCTACATTGACCCAGAGACATTTTCAGAAGAGGAGAAGAATATGAGCAACGTAATGACTATCAGGGATCTGTGTCTGTGGTATGGCAGTTCACAGGCCCTTAAAAATATAAATATGGATGTGGAAGAACACAGTATAACTGCCCTTATAGGGCCTTCCGGATGCGGCAAGTCAACCTTTCTGAAAACACTGAACAGAATGAACGATCTGATACCTGGAGTAAAGGTAACAGGAGAGGTTCTCTACAGAGGAAATGATATTTTCAAAGCAGAGGTAAACGGTCTCAGAAAAAACATCGGTATGGTGTTTCAGAAGCCAAATCCTTTCCCTATGAGTATTTATGATAACATAGCATATGGTCCCAGAACTCATGGCATCCGAAACAAAGCCCACCTGGACGAAATCGTGGAAAAGTCTCTTCAGGGTGCTGCAATCTGGGATGAAGTAAAGGACAGACTTAAAAAATCAGCCCTGGGACTTTCCGGAGGACAGCAGCAGCGTCTGTGCATAGCCAGAGCATTGGCGGTTGAACCAGATATACTGCTTATGGATGAACCGACTTCTGCCCTGGATCCTATTTCCACATCAAAAATTGAAGACCTTGCAAATGAACTGAAAGACCGATACACTATCGTCATAGTAACTCATAACATGCAGCAGGCGGTCAGAGTTTCCGACTACACAGCATTCTTTCTTCTGGGGGATCTGATAGAATTCGGAAATACGGAAAAACTGTTCTCCGAACCGGTGGATAAGAGAACTGAAGATTATATTACAGGGAGGTTCGGATGATATGAGAAGCAAATTTGACGAACAGCTGGCGCTGCTTAATAATGAACTTATAGAAATGGGGTCCATGTGCGAGGAAGCAATTTCGCTTGTTGCAACTGCATTGACCACAGGAGATACCAAAACTCTTCATCAGATAACCGCAGTGGATGAGGAAATAGACAGGCAGGAAAGGGATATAGAGGGGCTGTGTCTGAAACTGCTGCTTCAGCAGCAGCCGGTTGCCCGGGATCTGAGACAGATATCTGCTGCACTTAAGATGATTACAGACATGGAGCGTATAGGGGATCAGGCATTTGATATTGCGGAAATAATACCGTTTCTGGAAGGAAGGACCGGTGAAGAAAGTACACTGGTGCATAAGATGGCAGAAGCAGTCATAAAAATGGTAACGGAAAGTATAGATGCTTATGTCAAAAGGGATACTGAACTTGCCAAGGAAACTATAGCTCATGACGATATAGTGGATGCCTACTTTAATGAGGTGAAAACAACATTGATCGGAATGATTGCAGGCCGCCCTCAGGACGGAGAATACGCTCTTGACCTTTTAATGATTGCAAAGTATTTTGAACGTATAGGTGATCATGCATCAAATATAGCAGAGTGGGTATTGTTTTCTGTAACAGGAGTACATGAAGGAGACTGATTATGATATGGTGTGTTGAGGACGATTCCGGCATAAGGGATATTGAAATCTATACATTGAAATCTATGGGATTTGAAGCACAGGGATTTTCGGACGGTGAAACGTTTTTTGAAGCCCTGGAAAAGGAAAAGCCGGAATTGGTCATACTTGATATCATGCTTCCGGGTGAGGATGGAGTGGAGATTCTGAAACGCCTCCGCACAGAACCGGACACATACCGGATTCCGGTGATCATGGCCACTGCAAAGGGAACGGAATTTGACAAGATACAGAGCCTTGACCTTGGAGCAGATGACTATCTGGTGAAGCCATTTGGTATGATGGAAATGATTTCCAGGGTCAAGGCTGTACTGCGTCGCTGCGAACCGGAACCGGTACAGCGTCTTTTGAAAGCGGATGGCGTTATAGTTAATCTTGATGAACATACAGTCAGTGTAGACGGAGAAAGAATACTTCTTACATTTAAGGAGTACGAACTGCTGAAACTTTTCCTTTCCAATCCCGGTCTGGTATTTACCAGGGATCAGCTGATGAGCGACGTATGGGGAGTTGACTATATAGGAGAATCCCGTACGGTTGATATGCATATCCGTACATTGCGCCAGAAACTGGGAAGCTACAGCTACATGATCGAAACTGTACGTAATGTGGGATATCGGATGGAGGCTAAGAAATGACAAAAAAAATATTCCGTTCCATTTTCATAGTTGCCATTGTTGTATTTTTTGCATCTGTTGTATTCATTATGGGCGCATTATACAACTATTACGGATCCGTGCAGGAAAAACAGCTGGAAAATGAGCTGTCTCTTGCGGCAGCAGGTGTTGAACAGAGTGGTATGGATTATCTGGAAAAGCTGTCGGGCAAAGAAAGCAGACTTACATGGATAGCCGGGGATGGTACTGTAGTTTTTGATTCTTATACCGATCCCTCAGTAATGGAAAATCATGCTGAACGTGAAGAAGTCAGAAAAGCCATAAAGGATGGGACAGGGTCAAGCTCCAGATATTCTTCCACCCTTACCGAACAGACTCTTTATTATGCCCAGAAATTATCTGACGGATCGGTGCTCCGAATCTCCATAAGCAGATATACCGTACTGGCTCTGACTTTATCTATGGTTCAGCCGGTTCTTATCGTATTGGTCATTGCACTAGTGCTGTCCCTTGTTCTGGCCAACGGTCTGTCTAAGAAGATCGTTAAGCCTCTTGAATCCATAGACCTTGAAAGACCTCTGGAAAATAATGCGTATGATGAGCTTGCTCCTATGCTGAAACGCCTTGAGATGCAGCACCGGCAGATACGCAACCAGCGGGAAGAGTTAAAGGAACGCCGCAAGGAATTTGAGGCAGTTATCCGAAACATGAACGAAGGTCTGGTACTTATTAACTCAAAAGGCATAATACTGAGCATTAATTCTTCCGCAAGAGTGTTCATGGGTGCTGCAGGGGACTGCTCCGGCGAGGCATTTATTTCGGTGGAAAGAGACCATAGGATCAGCAGTATGATAAAAGATACTGAAAAAAATGGCTCTGCGGAACTGCAGATCAACAGGAAAAACCGGGAATACCACCTGAGTGCAAGCAGTGTGGAGGTTGACGGTATTATTTCAGGAGTGGCGATACTGATATTCGATATTACGGAAAAGATACTGGCAGAACAGAACCGGAGGGAATTTACGGCGAATGTTTCCCACGAACTTAAAACACCGCTTCAATCCATAATGGGAAGTGCTGAACTCATGGAAAACAGGATTGTAAAGCCTGAGGATCTGCCTCAGTTTGCCCATCGTATAAGATCTGAAGCATCAAGACTGGTGACACTTATCGAAGATATTATCCATCTGTCACAGCTTGATGAAAAGGCAGATATGCCCGTTGAGGATTTTAACCTTTATGAAATGGCGGAGGAAGAACTGGAAACTCTGGGGGCTGCGGCAGATGCCAAGCATGTCCTGCTTTCTTTGGAAGGAGATGCTGACACAGAAGCAAAAGGAGTAAGACAGCT
Source organism: Parasporobacterium sp. (assembly GCA_021443845.1). Classification (GTDB taxonomy): domain Bacteria; phylum Bacillota; class Clostridia; order Lachnospirales; family Lachnospiraceae; genus RGIG5612. The sequence continues at coordinate 3,522 of JABUTA010000016.1, read as the reverse complement.
GTTCCATGAAATTATATTCAATCTCCTGGATAATGCCATAAAATATAACGTGGATGGAGGCAGAGCCACGGTAAATGTCAGAAAAGAGAATAATGATGTGGTTATTTCTGTATCCGACACAGGCATCGGCATTCCTGCTGAAGCTCATGAAAGGATATTTGAACGGTTTTACCGGGTGGACAAGAGCCATTCGAAACAGATCGGCGGAACCGGCCTGGGACTTTCAATAGTCAAACATGCTGTGAAATATATGGACGGAATGATCGCAATCGACAGTGAACCTGGAACCGGAACCACTGTTATAGTGACTGTCCCCCGATAACAGATTACAAAAGAAACCTGTATTGAGTTTTTGAAGACTCATGCAGGTTTCTGAACATATTTCAAAAAATACTGGAAATAATCTCCCGAAAATGTATAATAGCAGACATAATATTATATAACTGCGGATATAGTTCATCGGTAGAACGTGAGCTTCCCAAGCTCGAGAGGCGGGTTCGATTCCCGTTATCCGCTTTTCAGTCTGAAATAAGATACGCTTTCTGAGCATGTGCCCGGGAGCGTATTTTTATATGTGGAATATGAAAAAAATGATGAAAAAATTATGAAATGTTGCATAAATTTTCTTTTTTTGGGATATTTCTGCAAAAATCAGCTGGATATATTGTTAAATATTTGATAAAATGCTCCGCAGGAGAAGGGGAATATCAATGAAACAGGAGTAATATTATGAAGTACAATTTAAAATGGACCAACAAGTACAGCCAGGAAACAGGATATGTAGGTAAGGTTTCCAAGGCTAAAGGTTATTTCGTAAATGCAGAATCGAAGGAAGCAGCTAAGACTTATGCATCTGAAAAGATGGCTGTTAAGGATATCGAGATCTTAAAGGAGATCGGTGAAGCCGAAAACAACGATTTTACAGTTGAAGAAGCTTGATCTGGTATTTTACAGAATTGAACTTCGGGGTCTCGTTATGAGACCCTTTTTTGATAAAGGAATCTGCTGATATGAGTAAAGCACTTAACGGTATATCCGGAGAATTATATAAGGCCAGGACTGAACAGGAACATTTTCACAGTGACATAGAGATAATATTTGTCATTGAAGGAATTGTAAATGTGGTTGTTGAGGGAACTGAGTTTATTCTGGAATCAGAAGAGATACTTCTTATAAACAGCAGCAAACCCCATTATATATCTGTATCCGGAGAATCAATCATCTGTGATCTTACCATTTCCTATGAGATGCTCACGGAACTGCTTAATGAGGAGTATGTGGCATTCTGGTGCAGCAAACTTACTGCACGTGACCCGGGCTATGGAGAAATGCTGCAGATATTCCGGGAAATAATAGTGCTGCGGCTGGCTAATGAACCCCGTTCATCATTCAGGCTGCTGGAATGTTACAGCAGGCTGCTGAACAGGCTGGTCATGGATTTTAAGGTTGACAGTTCCCAGTGGGATCAGGGAGGCGGCGATGATGCCGCCAGAGTAGGTTATGTGATAAATTATATCGGGTTGAATTATGACGAACCGGTGAGCCTTCAGAATCTGGCTGACAAGCTGTATGTTTCGGCATCCACATTATCCCGTGTGTTTAAGAAGACAACCGGGATGAAATTTCCGGATTATGTAAACCAGGTGAGAATGCAGCATGCCGTGAAGGATATGTTAAATACAAATAAGTCAATGACGGATATCGCCGTGGATAACGGATTTTCAAGTCCCTCATCATTTAACCGTGTATTTAAGGATATATATAATACTTCACCTTCACAGTATAAGAAAACTGCCAGAGATTCTAAAAATTCCGGCAGTACTGTGCTTACATCAGATGATGAATCACAGATCAGGAACTATCTGGATAATAAGGCGGCTGCCGGAAGAAAGAAAGAAAATCAGGCTGTTACGGATATTTATCCGGAGAATTATACCGAGTACAGGAAAATTGCCAACAGAGCGGTTACTGTAGGAGCATTCAGCCAGATGTCGGAGTCTGTGACACAGGCACAGGTTAAACATATGGTTGAGACCCTGGGTCTTGAGCATGTGAGGCTGTGGAATATATTTTCACCAAACTGCATGATCGCATCCGCTCCTGACGCAAAGATCCTCAGCTTTGAGCAGATAGATATCGTGCTGGATTTTCTTATAGGCATTCATGTACATCCTTTCCTGGACATGACTACCCATGATGACTGTCTTATAAAAAGCGCGAAGGAACTGATATACAGAAAAAACGACAGCATGGGATTCAAAAAGCTGGATCAATGGGCGTATTTTCTTGAAAAGTTTATGGAACACGTCGTATTCAGATACGGTTCTGATGAGGTGTCCGGATGGATATTTGAATTTGGAAACCTGCCGACGGTCTCATCTTCATGCTATTATGAAAATGATAAGTACTTTAAGGTGTTTTCGACGGCATATCAGATCATAAAGGCCCACTGCCCCGGTGCAAAGGTAGGGGGACCTGACTGGGTACTGGACGGCCATGATATTGATTATCAGACATATATAAAGGAATGGGAAAAGGAAGGAGTCTGGCCTGATTTTTACACGGTATTCCTGTTCCCGTACAAAACAACGGGAGTTAATGCTGATCATTACGGCTCTTCGAAAGTGCGGATAATGGATCCGGATTTTATGAAAGAACAGATCCTGAAGGTAAAAGACCGGCTCAGAGAACTGAATATGCCCGACAGACCTCTTGTCATAGCCGAAATATCCACCATCCTGTCTAACAGAAATGCTATGAATGATCATTGCGGCCGGGGTACCAATACCATACGACTTGCCAATTTCTTCCAGAAACATGCGGATATGGTGTGCTTCTGGGTAGCAACGGACAGACTGTCTCTCCACTACACTCCCCAGGGCATCCTCCACGGAGGCTCAGGACTTCTTAGCAAGGATGGGCTGCCGAAGCCTTCTTTCTTTGCACTGCTGTTTCTGAATAAATTAAGCAGCAGATGCATAGGTATCGGCGATGACTATGTAATCACGGAAAACGGCAGCAACGGATACTACATTTTATGTATAAACCATAAGAACCTGAATGAGAGTTACCGGTATGAAGAGGAAAATGCCGTAAATGTCCTCAATGTGGATCAGATGTTTGATGATAACAGCGAAAAGGTTTTGAAATTCATGCTTCACGGTCTCGAGGAAAACGGTGAGTACATAGTAAAAAGGCATGTCGTAAATCAGGAACACGGAAGTATAATGGATGAATGGAAACGTCTTGCATTTGAACCTGATATGAGGAAAAATGATATAGACTATCTGAGAAGCATCTGCGGCCCACGGATCCATATGGGACATAAAACGGCAGAAGAAGGGCAGATGTATCTTGAAGCGGATATGAAGCCTCATGAAATTCACCTGATACACGTTTATAAGGCAAAATAGATATGAAAGAACCTGAATATGCGGAATTATTCAGGTTCTTTTTTGTTGCATGCAAAATTTTCACAGAAAATTCACTTTTTTTGCGGCCACATTGCATGTAAGTTAGTAC
>JABUTA010000169.1 GCA_021443845.1 Parasporobacterium sp. | reverse complement strand
TGTCGGCAGCAGGCATAGCAGTATTCATATTTATGGAAATCCTCAAAAAAACTCAGAAGAAACGGATAAAATAATATTGTGTTTTCTGCTCTCATGGAGTAGAATACACTGGTTATGAAATAAACACGCGCGTCTATCTGACAGGATGTGCCGGAGGTACTCGATCCGGTGCCTGAAGGAGCAGGACGTGGGGAAGAACAAACAGGAGGAATTAAAATGAGTGTTATTTCAATGAAGCAGTTATTAGAAGCAGGTGTTCATTTCGGACATCAGACCCGCAGATGGAACCCTAAAATGGCTCCGTACATCTACACAGAGAGAAACGGCATCTATATCATCGACCTTCAGAAGACAGTAGGACTTATCGATGACGCTTTCGATGCAGTATCTGAGATCACAGCTAACGGCGGCAAGATTCTTTTCGTAGGTACAAAGAAGCAGGCTCAGGAAGCTATCAGAACAGAAGCTGAAAGATGCGGCATGTACTATGTAAATGAAAGATGGTTAGGCGGTATGCTCACCAACTTCAAGACAATCCAGTCACGTGTTAAGAGACTTAAAGACATCGAAAGAATGTCAGAGGACGGAACATTTGACGTACTTCCCAAGAAAGAAGTTATCGAACTGAAGAAGGAATGGGAAAAGCTTGAAAAGAACCTTGGCGGTATCAAGGAAATGAAGAAGATTCCTGATGCTATCTTCATCGTTGATCCTAAGAAGGAAAAGATCTGTGTACAGGAAGCTCATAAGCTGGGAATCACACTTATCGGTATCTGCGATACAAACTGTGATCCTGAAGAATTAGATTACGTAATCCCGGGCAATGACGATGCTATCCGTGCGGTTAAGCTTATCGTTGCAAAGATGGCTGATGCTGTTATCGAAGCAAACCAGGGTATGGAATATGAAGTTGAGGCAGCTGAGGAAGCTGTTGAAGAAGAAACAGCAGCTGAAGAATAATTTTCAGCAGATCCTGATATTCAGGAAATCTTTTTAAAGGAGAATTAACATGGCAAAAGTTACAATTGATATGATAAAGGAATTAAGAGAAATATCAGGCGGTGCCGGTCTTTCAGATTGTAAGAATGCTCTGATCGAGACTGAAGGCGACATTGATGCAGCTCTTGAAGTACTTCGTAAAAAAGGTGTAGCAAAGGCTGGCAAGAAAGCAGCACGTATTGCAGCAGAAGGTGTTGTATCTTTAGTAGTTAAAGAAGACAGGAAAGCAGCAATCGTAGAAGTTAACTGCGAAACAGACTTTGCAGCAAAATCTGACAAATTCAAGGCTTATGTTGCTACTGTAGTAGAACAGGTTTATGAGACACAGGCAGCTGATGTTGAAGCTCTTAAGGCTGAGAAGTGCATCAACAGTGAGTTCACAGTAGGTGAAGAACTTGTTAACCAGATCGCTACTATCGGCGAAAATCTTACCATCAGAAGATTTGCAAAGATCGATTCCGACGGCCTTGTTGTTGGCTATATCCACGGCGGCGGCAGAATCGGTGTATTAGTTGAAGCTGAAGCAGCAGATACAGATGCTAATAAAGAAGCACTTAAGAACATTGCTATGCAGATTGCAGCTCTTAATCCTCAGTATATCTCCAGAGCAGACATCTCTGATGCTGAACTTGCAAAATTAAGAGAGATCACTATCGAAAGCGCTATCAATGATCCTGCTTCACTTCCTAAGCAGCTGATGCTCAAGCTTATCAACAAAGCAGTTGACAACAAGGTATGGAGCGATGCAGATATCGCTATCTATGAAGAGCAGAAAAACAATCTTAACTATCTGTTCAACTTCCTTTCAGCAGAAGCTAAGGCTCAGGTTGCAGCACTTGGTATGGAAGAGAAGGATGCATTTGTTGCAGACAAGATCTTCAGCGGCCTTGTAGAAGGACGTATCTCAAAGCAGATCAAGGATATCAGCCTTTCAGATCAGGTATACGTTAAGGCAGAAGACGGCAAGCAGACCGTTGCAGCATACCTTAAGACAGTAGGCGACATCAAGATAAAGAACTTCATCCGCTTCGAAACAGGCGAAGGCATCGAAAAGAAGCAGGAAAACTTCGCAGAAGAAGTAGCAAAACAGATGATGTAGTGTATAAGTCCCAGTCGCGGATTGAAAGAACCTCCCGTAGTGAGCTTGCTCACATACGGGAGGTTCTTTTCAATTCAGCGACGACAAGCAGTATGAGTGCGTAGCTTCCGTCAGGAAGCGAGAGCACGAATACTGCCAGGGATGCGGGAGTGCGAAGCACGGAGCATCCCGCCGGGACTTATACANTCAGGAGCCGGGAGTGCGAATACTGCCAGGGATGCGGGAGTGCGAAGCACGGAGCATCCTGCCGGGAGCACGAACCCACCGTGCGTACTTATACACATTTACACTGCAGATAAAATGTGGAAAAAATGTTGAAAAATCAAGGGGTTTCCGGCCCTTGTGGATAAGTGCCGTCAAGCTCTGAAAACCCCTCGGATTAAATCTTACAATAGTATTAACAATAAGAAAATCAAGGTCAAAAAACCTTGATTTTTTATATTTTTAGGCTTATATTGTTGCGTAAGTGGTAAAAGTTGTCACTTAGTGGAGGAAAGTGGTAAAGTCGTTTTCGAAAATGGCACGGACTTCCTTAAGTATAAAATGACTGATTTTTTAATTGTCGCTGGGAGGTAACAGGTTAGCAATGCAGTTTATGGGTGAATACAACCATTCCATAGATGCCAAAGGCAGGTTGATCGTGCCCTCGAAGTTTCGTGAAAAGCTGGGAGACAGCTTTATCGTAACTAAGGGCCTTGACGGCTGCTTGTGGGTTTTTGCTTCGGAAGAATGGGAAGCATTCTCTGAAAAACTCACAAGCCTGCCTGTTGCCAGAAAAGACGCACGTAATTTCAGTCGATTCTTTCTTGCCGGAGCCACTGAAGCTGAAACAGATAAAATGGGCCGTATTCTCATACCTCAGGTGTTAAGGGAATATGCAGGTCTTGAGAAGGATGCCGTACTTATAGGCGCAGGATCCCGTGTGGAAATATGGAACAAGTCAGCATGGCTGGAAGTATCTTCATTTGATAATGTTGATGATCTTGCTGAACAGATGGGAGAATGGGGCTTTGGAATTTAAACACGAGTCAGTTCTGATAAATGAAACAATAAACAGCCTTAATATCAGACCGGACGGCATTTACGTTGACGGAACATTAGGAGGCGGCGGACATTCATTCAAGATCGTCCAGAAACTGAAAACCGGCAGACTGATAGGCATTGATCAGGATCAGGAGGCTCTGGATGCATCATCAAGAAGGCTTGCGATATTCGGAGACAGAGTAACGCTGGTCAAGAGCAACTTTGCAAATACTGTTTCAGTACTGCATGATCTGAACATAGAGAAAGTTGACGGGATACTCCTTGATATAGGGGTATCATCATATCAGATAGATAATCCGGAACGAGGCTTTTCATACAGGGAAGACTCGGAACTGGATATGAGAATGGACAGAGAAGCACATCTGACCGCAAAAGATGTGGTTAACACATATTCAAGGGAAGAACTTGCCCGTATTATCCGGGACTACGGCGAGGAAAAATTTGCCAACAATATTGCGAAGCACATAGTCGAAGAAAGAACAGTTCACCCGATATTATCCACGGGACAGCTGAAACAGATCATAGAGAGGGCCATTCCTGCAGGAGTCAGAAAAGGGCAGCAGGGCTTTGCAAAAAAAACGTTTCAGGCATTAAGAATTGAAGTCAACTCCGAACTTGATGTTCTGAGCTCGGCCATTGGGTCGATGATGGACATTCTTAATCCGGGAGGCAGGCTTTCCATCATTACATTCCATTCACTTGAGGACCGGATAGTAAAAAATATGTTCAGAGATGCTGAAAATCCATGTACATGTCCGCCGGATTTTCCGGTATGTATGTGTGGGGCAGTATCAAAGGGCAGGATAATAACACGAAAGCCGATTGTACCTTCTGAGGAAGAGTGCAGCAGAAATAAGAGAGCAAGCAGTGCGAAATTAAGAGTATTTGAACACTGCTGAAACACATTATAAGGACAGACAGAATCACATGGGATGCAGAACCGGAGTAAGAGATTATTATACAGATGATCTTACCGCAAGGGTACAACAGAATAGGAAACCTCAGGGCTCTGTAGACGGTAGTGTGGTCCGTAAAGCATCACCCGAATACAATGCACCTGTAAAAATAAAAAGACGAGGTTCCGGCAGAGCTGATGCAGCCATGAAAAAAGCCCTGAAGAGGCAGAAAAGGCTGTTCATAGCTCTGGGAATTGCAGCGTCAGCTGCAGTTATCATGCTCTGTGCAGTAATGCTTACTGTAGTTGAGACTAACGGAGATCTTTCGTCACAGATCAGACGGAGAGAAGCAGATCTGGATGATCTGAAGGTGTATAACAACGCAAAAGAATATGAAATAGGCAGATCGGTAGATCTTAATGAAATAATCCGGATTGCCGTAAATGAACTGGGCATGGTGAGATGCAGCGAGGCCCAGATTGTTTCTTACGGTGTTAAGGAATCAGAATATTTAATGCAGGTAGCCAGAGTGCCTGCCGAGTAATATGGGTTTTAAAGTATCCGATACCACAGAAAGGCTTAAGAAGCGTTTTGGAATAATAAGTTTGTTTTTTGTTCTGGCTCTGGCAATTGTTATTGTCGGGCTTGTTTTCATTGTAGTTGTCGACGGTGACAATTATTCCAAAGCTACCATGAACAGATCCAGGTCGAGTACCGTGATATCAGCCCGCAGAGGGGATATAGTTGACTGCAATAATGTTAAACTTGCAGCAAGCACTACAGAATATAATCTTATTCTTGATCCGAAGGAAATACTGGACAGTCAGCATGATTATCTCGACACTACAGCTGCACTGCTTCAGAAATGCTTCGGATTATCTGCGTCGGAAGTAGAACAGAAAGCACGCGATAATAAAGACAGCAGATATGTGGTACTCCTGAAAGGGCTGTCCTACAGCCAGGTTAAGGATTTCATGGAAATGCTGGATGCTAAAAGGGAAACCGTCTGTGAATTCCTGGGTCTTCCTGAAGATCAGGCAGGCTCTATTGAAATAGCCGGCGCATGGCTGGAGGAATACAGCAAAAGAGATTATATTTACGGTACTCTGGCCAGTTCAGTACTGGGATTTACACAGAACGGAACCGGTATTTACGGCATCGAAAAATATTACAACACAGAATTAGCCGGAACTGACGGCCGGAAATATACATATCTCGGTGAGGATAATGTTGTTGAAAACGAGTATCATGATGCTCAGGACGGCAATTTACTGCAGTTGACCATGGATTACAACATACAGTCAATTGTTGAAAAATATATGATGGAGATGCTGGAGGAGACCGGAGCGAAAAGCATAGCGGTTACCATACAGGATCCGAATACAGGTGCATTTCTGGCAATGGCAGATACGGGACAGTTTGACCCGAATAACCCCAGGGATTTGACTGTAAGATATTCTGACGAGGAAATAGAGAGCATGAACGATGCAGAAACTGCAGAAGTTCTGAATAATAACTGGAAAAATTACTGCGTAACTGAAACCTATGAACCGGGCTCGACTTTTAAGGCATTTACTGTTGCCGGAGCATTAGAGTCCGGAGCCATAACCCAGCAGGATATACTGTACTGTGACGGCAGCGTGGGAATGCTGGACTATACGATCCATTGTGCATATCTTGACGGTCACGGCTATATCAGTGTGGCAGATGCTCTTGCCCAATCCTGCAACATGGCTATGATCGATATTGCAAAGGAAGAGGGTATAGACACATTCTGTAAATATCAGTCCCAGTTCGGTTTCGGCAGTCTTACAGATATAGATCTTCCCACTGAAATGAGCTGCAGAAGCCTCATGTATACCAGATCCACCATGACAGACATAGACCTTGCAACGAATTCCTTCGGACAGGCCTTCAATGTTACGATGGTGCAGATGTCTTCGGCATTCTGCTCGCTGGTAAACGGTGGAACCTATTATAAGCCTTATATGGTAAAGGGGATTTACAGTCCTGACGGGGATCTTCTGCGCCGTGTATCAAAGACAGTAGTATCAAAGCCGGTATCAGAGGAAACCTGTGATTTCATTAAATATGCCCTCAGGCTTGTAGTTACAGACGGAACAGGTACCTATGCGGCGGTGCCGGGATATATTACAGCAGGCAAGACAGGAACTGCAGAAAAAGGCAAGAGAGGTGAGGACCTGTGGGTTGCATCATTCATCGGTTTTGCACCTTATGAGAATCCGGAAGTTGTATGCTATGTTGTAATAGATGAGCCGGAATCAGGGGGAGACGGAAGTTCAGCCTATGCCTGCCAGCTGTTCAGTCAGATAATGTCTGAAGTACTGCCTTATATGAATGTAACCCGTGCCGACAAGGATTATGATCCTACAGGTAATGGATCTCCGGAAGCTGCCGTGTATGATCCTGTTGATTATTATCAGGATACAGATGAGGCTGAATACGGATATACGGAAGAATATTACGGTAATTATGATTATGGCGACGGTTATGGTGACTATGACTATGATTATGGTTACGATTATTATGGTGAAGATTGGTAATAAGAGGAGTTAAATATGAATGGTACAGTTGTGTTGATTGCCATTGCAGTCAGTTTTATACTGGGCGTTATAGCCTGTCCTGTATTGATCCCAGTTCTGCACAGGCTGAAATTCGGCCAGAATATCAGGGAAGAAGGACCGGAATCTCATCTTAAAAAGTCCGGCACCCCCACAATGGGAGGAATTGCGATCGTTGCTGTTATGATCATAGGTGCAGTTCCGTTTGTGGGCATGGACAGAAACCTGTGGTTTATTCTTGCATGTACACTGCTGTTTGGAGTAATAGGATTTATTGATGACTGGCTTAAAGTCCGTAAAAAACAGTCTGAAGGACTCAAAGCATATCAGAAAATGGGACTGCAGCTTATAGTAACTGCGGCTATGGTGTTGTATATAGCTCTGGGTACCGGAACCGAAACGATCATACCGTTTATAGGTACTGTTGATCTTAAAGGATGGTTTTACCCTATAGCAGTTATTGCCATACTTGGCACTGTAAACGGTGCCAATTTTACCGACGGCCTGGACGGGCTTGCATCAAGCGTCACAATAGTGATCGCAGGATTTTTCACAGTTGCTGCGGTTGTTCTGGGTTCGGGAATTACACCGGCAACATTATCAATGATAGGTGCGCTTATGGCATTTCTGTGTTTTAACTGTTTTCCTGCAAAGGTATTCATGGGGGACACAGGTTCTTTGGC
>JABUTA010000168.1 GCA_021443845.1 Parasporobacterium sp. | reverse complement strand
GTATGAAACAGAGGAAGGCTGCCTGTCTCTTGCCGGAATCAGAAGTACTGTCCGGTATAAGGAAATCGAGGTTGAATACCGGGACATGGATTTCAGGCCCCATAAACAGAAATTCTCAGGATGGACCGCCCAGATAATACAGCATGAGGTGGATCATACGCATGGGATAATAATATAAAAGAAGGCCGGAGTCGGCAAACTTTTTATGGTGTGGAAATTTCAAGTAAGATCAATCATTAAGGAGAGGACACAGGGATGAACATTCAGATATTCGGAACAAAAAAGAGCTTTGATACCAAGAAGGCGGAACGGTATTTTAAAGAGCGCAGGATAAATTACCAGTTCATTGATCTTAATGAAAAGGGCATGAGCAAAGGCGAATACAACAGCGTAAAGCAGGCAGTGGGACGGGATGCACTTATCGATCGGGACTGCAAGGATAAGGATCTGCTGGCACTGATCGACTATATCACTGAAGAGCAGAAGGATGAAAAAATCCTTGAGAACCAGAAGGTGCTGAAGCAGCCCATAGTCAGAAACGGCAAAAAGGCAACTGCTGGATATCAGCCGGATGTGTGGAGGACATGGGAGTGAGAAGGATATGAACGAGACCATAAGGCAGCTGTATGCCAGAAAAAGCGTACGGGTATATACTGATAAACCTATTTCGGAGGAGTATAAAAATCTGATACTGGAATCAGCCATGCAGGCTCCTACAGCAGGCAACCAGCAGCTGTACAGCATTATCGATATCACGGACCAGCAGCTTAAGGACAGGCTGGCAGTAAGCTGTGACAACCAGCCATTTATTGCGGAGGCACCTATGGTGCTGATATTCTGTGTGGATTTTCAGAAATGGTATGACCTGTTTGAATGTACCGGGGCAAAACCCAGAAGACCCGGGGTGGGAGACCTGATGCTGGCAGCGGCAGATGCGATAATAGCAGCACAGAATGCTGTTGTGGCTGCAGAGAGCCTGGGAATAGGCTCATGCTACATAGGTGATATCCTGGAGCAGAAGGAGGTTCATCAGGAGATGCTGAATCTGCCTCAATATGTAATGCCTGTGTGCATGCTTGTGTTCGGTTATCCGACAGAGCAGCAGAAGAACAGACCCAAGCCTGAACGGCACAAGCTGATGGATATAGTCATGGAAAACGGATATGCCCGCAAGGACGGGGATTCACTCAGGAAAATGTTCGGCGATAAAACCGGGCAGAAACCTCTGAATGAATGGGTTCAGGCGTTCTGCAAGAGAAAATATAATTCTGATTTTTCCGTGGAAATGACCAGATCTGTTGCCGAGTATATAAAACTATGGCAATAAAGAAAAATGGTCAGTTCATGAAAACAATACTTGTCCTTTTGTATAGCTGTAACAAGGCCTGCGACTGAATTTCAGGAAATAAGTTATAGCTGCTATAGTTGCGAAGCTCTGCAGACCAGGTGAAGTGTGTCGATATGGAAAATAATGAAAATAAAATAATATTTAACTATTCAGTACCTGATAAATGGTATGAGGGATTATATAAAGATAAGCAGCCATGCCGCTCTGCGGCGAGACCTTTCTGTCTGGTTCATGAGCAGCCTGCAGGAGAATGCTGGCTGCTGATTCATGGCTACAGAGGATATCCCGGGGAACTTGTACGTCCGGCCGTGGATCTGTACGGTTCGGGGTTTGATGTGTATGTTCCCAGACTTCCGGGACACGGAACCTGTGGGGCTGATTTTGCCCGCTCATGCGCAGATGACTGGACAGGAGTGATCCGGAATGCCATAAATGATATCACTGATAAGTATGGCAGGGTAAACCTGCTGGGGCACTCAATGGGTACAGCTATCGCAGCTGTTCTGGGGAGCGGAAATCCTGCAGTGGGAAAAATTATTTATGTCAGCCCCAGCTTTGAAAATCTTCAGATGACACCGGCATCAAGGGTAATATTAAAACTCCTGTCACCGTTTACACCAAAGATTCGTTGTAAATGGCATCCCAGCTCAAAATATCACCTGCATTATGAAAACGCCCCCTGCGATGAGATGTATCTCGGAACAGAGTATTTCAGGTGGTTTTTTACAAAGAAGCTGGGTGAGTATTACCGACTTATGAAGAAGGGTCTGGAATGTGTTTCGGCATATCCCCATGAGCACCTTGTGATATGCCCTTTACTGGATAAAATAATTTCTGTTCCATCGGTACAGCTGTATAAGAAGGCTGTCGGCGAAAGGGAAAACATCATATATATAGAAAATGCGACGCATTCAGTTTTTTACGATAAAGACCCTGCGGCAGAAGAGGCAGCAGTTGCGGCAGTGATTGGGTTTGCTGTGGAAAAACAGCTGTTTTGGCGAGGAGAAGAGCATGAAAATAAAAGCAAAAACATTTGAACTGAATGGGCATACGCTTATTATCCGCAGTGCGGAAGAAGAGGACGCAGCTATGCTGCTCCCTTACCTGCAGAGAGTATGCGGAGAAACCCGGTTTTTGCTGGTTGAAGCGGATGAATGCAAGCCCCTTACCATTGAAGAGGAGAAAGCATTCATCAGCAGTCATACGGACGGGGACCGGGCCTGCCTGCTGCTGGCATTCCTGGATGGTGAATACATTGGCAATGCATCCTTTGATACTCCGGGCAGCAGCCGCAGGAACCGCCACAGAGCCGACATCGGCATTGCATTGTACCTGGATTATACAGGTATGGGAATCGGCACCATTTTGTTATCTTCACTGCTGGATGCAATTAAGGAGTGCGGTTTTGAGACTGCAGAGCTTACAGTTGTCAGTAAAAACAGCCGTGCCATCCATCTGTATGAAAAGTTCGGATTCACCGAGTGCGGATGCATACCGAATGCCAACAAATATGATGATGGTACCTATTCGGACGACATTATCATGATCAAACAAATCTGACTTTTGAATTGGTTGAACGTAAAAATTGAAAAGGTACGAAAAAGGCCGAAAAGGTACCGAAAAGAGGTGCAAAAGGTACCTGAGGGTACCTTTTGCTACTACTTTAGTATACATTAGGGGTCATTTGCTATACATTTGCGGAGTTTGAAGAAAATGAGCTCTGTGAAAATGCTCATTTGGAGCAAAACAGGGGATGTTAAGGGATTCTGGGGAATCATATCCTATCCCCAGGCCTCCCCTTAATAAGCCCCAATATGGGGAGGCGTCTCCCCATATGAAACCATAGATGAGAAACCTGAAGATCAAAGAAAAATCCGTGCAGAAATCCGTGCTCCCGGACACCATCGGGGGACATCCGGGGAGATATGGCTGATCCATAAACATCATCCATACCAGAAAGCATACCCCCCATATATCTCCTGGATAAACCCGGGCCCAGCCGAGAGCAGACGAGGATGCAGTAGGTGCAGTGGGAGGGGGAATCAAGTGCAGAAAATTATGATAGGTTACACCTATCATATTGTATATTGACAAGCAATATACAATAAATACCTTGATTATGGAGGGGTTTTATGGATAACAAGGATAAGGCTCGCAAAGAAAAAAGAGCTAAGATTGCCTGCTGGGAATGCCTGGCATTTTGTCTTGTTGCATTCTTTTTTTATGGGTTTACCAATAATGGTGGTTGCAGTAGTTCAGGAGGATCCAGTGGAAAAACAGCAAGGTGCAATTATTGCAGTGGTTCAGGAAGGGTTTCAGGTGACAAATGCCCCTGGTGCGGTGGCTCCGGGAAAACATACGACAACTACTTCAATGATATACTGGGTGACTGATTTGATCAAGAAGTGAGGTAAAGCAA
>JABUTA010000167.1 GCA_021443845.1 Parasporobacterium sp. | reverse complement strand
CGAGTTCGCTCTGACCGTTTCCTTCAACGCCTGCGATACCGAGCACTTCACCGGAACGTACCGTAAAGCTCACATGATCTACAACCTGCTTCCCGAGCTGGTTCTTAGTACAAAGGTCTTTAACCTCGTAGCATGCATCTCCTATATTTGAAGGATCTCCGTCGTTCTGTACGGTAAGGACGACTGCCCTTCCCACCATCATCTGGGCAAGTTCCTTTTCATTGGTGTCGCAGGTATTTACTTCACCTACTACCTTTCCCGCCTTGATTACCGTTACAGTGTCGGACAGTTCCATAACTTCCCTGAGCTTATGGGTGATGACTATGATCGTCTTGCCCCCGTCACGGAGATTTCTCAGATTGGCGATAAGCCTGTCGACTTCCTGCGGGGTAAGGACTGATGTGGGTTCATCCAGTATCAGGGTATCAACATTTCTGTAGAGCATCTTAAGTATCTCTATCTGCTGGCGCATGCCTACGGATGTGTTGTACACAATATCATTAGGGTTGACCTGGAAATGATATGTCTCTATCAGTTCGTTTACCTTCTCGATCTCTGCTTTCCTGTCGATAAACGGAGTACCTTTTTTAAGGATCTCTGCGCCGAGGAATATGTTCTCATAAACGGTAAGGCTCTCAACCAGCTTGAAATGCTGATGTACCATGCCTATGCCGTGCCGCATCGCATCCTGAGGGCTGTTGAAGGATACTTCCTTATCATCCACCAGGATCTTTCCTGATGAGGGCTTATGTATGCCGTAGAGCATATTCATGAGGGTGGTCTTTCCTGCACCGTTCTCTCCTACGATACATTTGATCTCACCCGGCTCAACACTGAGATTTATCCGATCGTTGGCAACGAAATCATCATATTTCTTTGTCAGGTCAATCGTTTTTATCTTACTCATAGTCTGATCTCCTAATTTAGGGTAAGACAAATGCCACCTGCTCCATCCCTTCCGGGGCAGAGAGGTGGCATTCAGCTCTTCAAATATTATTTTACGTTGATATGCGGAACTGTTGCAAAATCAAGTACTTCGCCATTCTGGGCATTTGTTACTACGATTTCGCCACTTCTGATCTGGTCTGCAACTGCATTTACCTTTCCGATGATTTCATCGAAAAGAGCCTGGTCAGCTACGTGTTCCTTTATAACAGACATGTCTGTTATGCCTGTTGCGCCTGAATCAAGGTTATAAGACTGAAGGTTATCCATCTGTGCGATTTCACCGCTTGCGCATGCACGAGTGATAGTGTCAACAGGAACACCTGTGATCTTAAGAACGCTGGTAAGGATATATCCCGGCTGTGTAGCATCAAGGTCTGCATCTACCTGGATAGCAAGCTTTCCAACTTCCTTAGCCTTTGAAGTAATACCATCGCCTACAACACCGCAGTCAGCGAAAACGATGTTTGCGCCTGCATCAAAGTGTGTGCCTGCAACTGTGCTTCCTATAGCAGGATCAGAGAAACCTGCGTCATATTTTGCATAGTAGTCGTATGTTACGTCAAATTCAGCTGCTGCTTTTTCAAGGCCTTCCAGGAAGCCGTA
The DNA here is from genome assembly GCA_021443845.1 of Parasporobacterium sp. Taxonomy (GTDB): domain Bacteria; phylum Bacillota; class Clostridia; order Lachnospirales; family Lachnospiraceae; genus RGIG5612. Next base: position 2,289 of record JABUTA010000167.1, on the reverse strand, counting down.
TGAGAATACAAGGATACCATCTGAATTGGTTCCGCCTACGAATCCTACTGCTCTTGCCTCATCAACAGGAGTAAGCTTATATCCTTCGCCGAAAAGCTTATCCTGGTTCTCGTTTACCTGTACATATGCATATCCTGCAAGGTAAGAAGCTTCATGAACGTCAAATAAAACTGAAATCACGTTTTTGTGTTTAACGCTGCCGTCTTCGTTTACATTCGGATTAGCATTAAATACAACGAAATATGTGTCTGGGTACTGCTCTGCGATAGGAGCACTTCCGCCTACACCGTTAACAAGTGCTTCAAAATCATACTCCAGTGAGAATATAAGATCATATCCGTCTTCTGCCAGAGCTTCCAGTGCTGCCGGAACACCGTTATCCGGCTCTACGATTTTGTACTGAGCGCCGATTTCTTCTGCGACTACTTTGATAGCGTCACATGCTGACTTGTTGTAGCCAGTATCGTTCTGCCCTGCTGAGCTGCATACGAATGCAACCCTTATCTCCTTGCCGCCTTCACCACCGAACACTGTCATGCTTCCTAACAGCATTGTGAGTGCAAGAATGATACCTAGAATCCTGATGCTTTTCTTCATTTTTAATCCTCCTTGTATTGTTTATTTCAATGGCTAATGCCATTTAGGCACGTTTTCATATTGCCTGTTCATCTGAGCTGGTGTATTGCAAAGCTGAACCTATCGCTTCTGTAGTAACACCTGAATGTTTCAACAGGAAGCTGTCTGGAACCCTTTCTTCCTGTCACTATGCTTTTGAACAGGATAAGCGGCACACTGCCTTCCACATTCAGAAGCTCGCATACCTCCTCCGGTGCAAGTACTGCTTCAATGGTCCTGACGCTGCTGATTATTCTGGTGTCATAATTTTCTTCCAGGACTTCATACAGGGAACGTTCTCCAAAATCAAACCTTTCAATGCCCGGGAATAATTTCAGTGGCAGGTAGGTGATTGTAAAGTTTACAGGCTCATCATCTGCCAGGTATACCCTTTCCAGACACAGCACCTTATCCCCTACATTGAGTTTCAGGTTTTCCCTGGTTCTTCTGTCTGCCGGGATTACTTTTGAGCTAATGGTCTTCCTGGATGGTGTCATTCCCAGACGGATTATGTCCTCTGTGCAGGATGTCAGCATGAAAAGATCCTGCTGACGGTCCTCATCCTTTACGAATGTTCCCTTGCCCTGAAGGCGGTATATATATCCTTCGGTCTCCAGTTCTGTGAGGGCTCTTCTGATGGTTATACGGCTGACATTGAAAGACTCCATAAGCTCGCGTTCAGTCGGGATCATTTCCCCAACAGGATATACTCCCTCTTCTATCCTGAATGCCAGCTGGTTTTTTACTTCCAGATATTTCGGAATGGCGGCTTCTCTCATAATCCATGTCCTCTGTCTTCTGCCCCGGTTGTCCTGCAGCCTGTTTGTTATAATATTTGTTATAATGTTATAACAACTTTGATTTCATTATAGTTATTACAACTCACAAACGTCAATTGACAATACTGATAATAATACTTTGTTTTTGTGTGGATTTATGACAAAAAGATATGGTGCGGATATGCGATTATGCGCACAATGAACAATAAGAATCCCCAGTGAACTGAAAAATTCCATTCACTGGGGGGTGCAAACTGCTTCTGATTATTCCTTTCCATGACAGGCAGGAAAATATAATTGGTATTATAATATTTTATCCGATACTTACAATATCATCTTTTATGAATATTGGCATAACAGGATTGTAAAAAATCAGCACGGCTGTTTAAGAATTGAAACAGTTTCATTTCCCATCATATCCATGTCTCCACATTCTCGCGTCTTGGCGGCCTGTTTGCCGGTGTGATCTCTGGATATCCTACCACCATGGAAAGATACAGTTCATATCCATCAGGAATGAATTTTGCTCTGTTTACAGCTGTTTCTTCTGTGCGGAATACATCTTTTGAAAACACGGTCAGTCCGCATGCGGATAACCCCAGTGAGTTTGCCGCGTTCATGATATTTGATGCCGCAAAGAACGCCCCTGCATCGGGCCAGGGCGCTTTTGGATCATAAGATACCATGATTATGGCCGGAGCCCCGAAAAAGTCATTCGGAAATGGCCACGCAGCACCTTTTGGTGCCAGAGCCCTGAAATCTTCAGGTTCAGGTCCCACTGCATCAAGCAGTTCTTTTTTACCTTCTTCAGACTGCACGATGGTGAAATGCCAGCCCTGCATATTGTGGCCGCTGGCAGCATATTTTGCCGCATCGATTATTGCTTCGAGTTTTT
>JABUTA010000166.1:3852-5669 GCA_021443845.1 Parasporobacterium sp. | reverse complement strand
GACTCTATCTTCATTCCGTCAAACAACGAGTAAGGTCCGTCTATTCTGTATTTATTATACAGCTTCATGAACTCCGGTATATTGATCTTCACAGGGCAGTCATCCACGCAATACCTGCAGCCGGTACAGGGAACCGCCACATATCTGCTCATTACTTCTGCTGCCTTCATTACCGTATCCGTATCAGCAGCCGAAAGCGGGGCTGCCTCTTCGAACAGTTTCACGTTCTCCCTGACCTGATCTATGGTGCTCATGCCGCTCAGGATGACCTTAACCTGAGGAAGTGTCTGCACAAATCTGAAAGCCCAGGATACAGTGCTCCATTCCGGATGTGCAGCCTTCAGGATGTCATCTGCTCCGCCAAGAAGTTCCGCGAGCCTTCCGCCTCGTACCGGTTCCATGACCATCACAGGAATATTGCGTTCTTCCAGTACCCTGTATTCTTCTTTTGTACTGCTTACCAGCCAGTCATAGTAATTGATCTGAAGCTGGGCAAAATCCCAGTCAGCAGCATCGGCAAATTTTTTCAGAGTTTCCACCCCTGCATGGCTGGAAAATCCCAGATACCGTATCTGACCCTTTTTCTTCAGCTCCTGAAAATATTCTATGGCTCCGCTTTCAAGATACTTATCTATATTGCTGTCCATAAGACAGTGCATCAGATAAAAATCGATATGATCGGTCTGAAGCCTCTCCAACTGTTCTGCAAAGACAGCCTTATAGTCCGGATTTGCCCCTATATTGAACTTTGTTGCAATATAGAAGCTGTCCCTGTCATGCTTCTTCATGCAGGCACCGAGACATTTTTCTGACTTTCCGCCGTTATATACATATGCCGTATCAAAATAATTAACTCCATGCTCATAGGCATAGTCTATAATTTCATGAGCCTTCTCATAATCAATGTCAGAATGTGCGTCATCCGGATCCGTCAGCGGAAGCCTCATATTGCCCATCCCCAGGCACGAAAGTTTAATATCCTTAAAATTCCTGTAAATCATAGATGTTCCTCTCCCTTCATATGGCTTTTCCCTCTGTAACAGGCAGGTGTTCCGTGTTTATTTTATCGCTTGCACAGTCGCTGGCCGATGCGTTGCCGCTGACCGATGCAGTGTTAAACCTATCTGAATACAGACGGTGATATTTTTATCTTATAAAAGCTATAATAGCACAAATAATCTTCAGGAAGGATTCCCTATGAAAGTTTTGCGTATAAAGGGTTTTGTTCACAGGTCGTGCTCTTATTCCTTCACTTTCATCCTTTCCTGTCCGTACGGGTCGGAGTAATCGTCGCTGACGGTGCCACCGTTTTTCTCGAAGTAGTTGATCATCATCTGCACGTCCGGGCAGAAGGCGTCGTGCACGACTTTGCAGTCTTTAAACATCGTGTAGCCGTCGAGACAGTCGATCAGCAGAGAGTTGTTGCCTGCCACGTTGTAGGTTGCCTCCGGATCGATGGTCTTACCCGCCACTTTAACATCGGAGATCCTTCGCGGCTTGCTCTCGTCAATGCCGGCAAAGGCTTTGTTGTCATCCGTCCTGCATGGAGAATCGACGGTCAGATCCACGGTGAAGGTGAGTCCCGCCACCTGAAGGAAGCCGCCGAACTCTTCCGGCTGTGCGTGGACAGACCACTCGAGTGCGTCTAATATCTGCTGGCCGGTCAGGCTTACCACGCATGCGTCGTTGCCGAAGGGCTGCACGGTGAGCAGGTCGTTCATAGTGATGTCGCCCTTGTTGATGTCCGCCCGGATCGAGCCGCCGCTCATGAAGGCGATGTCCGCATCCGGCGACTGCTCCAGATACATATCCGTGAT